>JBKJLT010000031.1:0-9667 GCA_046596765.1 Ferruginibacter sp.
TTTGACCTGGCCGAAGGCCAGGAAAAAGAGATCGTATTCCGCCTGGGTGCCGGCGAAAATATGCACGATGTACTTGCCATTATAAAAAGACTGGAAGGAAAAGAAACCGCAGTACAGGCATTGAATAAAGTACAGGAATTCTGGCAGGAAACATTAGGGGCGGTGCAGGTTGAAACACCGGATGCGGCAGTCAATCTCCTGGTTAATGGATGGCTTACTTATCAAACGATAGCGTCCCGTATCTGGGGCCGGAGCGGATTTTATCAATCGGGCGGTGCATTTGGTTTCAGGGATCAGTTGCAGGATGTGTTATCACTTATACATACCAAACCGGCAATGGTACGGCACCAGATTCTTTTATGTGCATCCCGCCAGTTTAAAGAAGGCGATGTGCAGCACTGGTGGCATCCGCCATCCGGCCGGGGCGTACGTACTACCTGCTCAGATGACCTGTTGTGGCTTCCGTTTGTTACTGCTAAATATGTTGCTGTTACGGGCGATAAATTAATACTGGACGAATCAGTTCATTTTCTGGAAGGAAGATTATTAAATGCCGGTGAAGAATCTTATTACGACCTTCCTATACGCTCAGAAAAAAATGCCACATTATATCAGCATTGTGTTGCGGCAATAGAACATGCTTTGCATTTTGGTGAGCATGGATTGCCACTGATAGGTTCAGGCGACTGGAATGATGGCATGGACAAAGTTGGCGAACATGGAAAAGGAGAAAGTGTGTGGCTTGCCTTTTTTCTGTATGGCATACTCATAAAATTTGCAGAAGTAGCTGTATTAAAAAATGATGCTGCATTTGCAGAAAAATGCAAAGCCAATGCTAAAAGTTTGCAGCATAATATTCAAACCAATGCGTGGGATGGAGAGTGGTATCGCCGGGCTTATTTTGATGATGGTACACCGCTTGGCTCTAAAAAAAATGAAGAATGTAAAATTGATTCCATTGCACAAAGCTGGTCGGTATTATCGGGTGCAGCAGATGCAGAACGGGGGTTAATGGCCATGAATGCAGCAGAAAAATACCTGGTAAGAAAGGACGAAGGCATCATACAATTATTTGATCCCGCTTTTGATAAATCTGCATTGAACCCCGGTTATATAAAGGGTTATGTGCCCGGTGTACGTGAAAATGGCGGACAATATACACATGCTGCTATATGGCTTATCATGGCTTTTGCCGGGTTAGGAGATACCGAAAAAACCTGGGAATTAATTCAATTAATAAACCCCGTCAATCATGGCAAAGATGCTGCGGCCATTGAAAAATATAAGGCCGAGCCTTATGTTATTGCAGCTGATGTGTATACCGTGCCATTGCATAGAGGCAGAGGCGGATGGACATGGTACACCGGAGCCGCCGGCTGGCTTTACCAGTTGCTTATCGAATCCTTCATTGGCCTAAAGCGTGAGGGAGAAAAATTATACATTTTGCCATGCCTTCCTGCAGCATGGACTGGCGTAAAAGTTCAGTACCGCTATATCAATACCCTTTACCGGCTTGAATTGATAAGAGCACAGCAACAGGAAGATTCAAAAATCATTGTAGATGGTAAGTCAGAAACCAATGAATTCATTTCTTTAATAAATGATGGTATTGAGCATGAAGTAAAAGTTTTTATACAGCAGGTAAGTAAAAGTATTTTAAGTGTTGATAAAAAACCCTCCTTATTATTATAATCATTTTGTAATGTGGCATAAAAAAAACAGTCAATAAAATGACTATTTTTTTTAAAGATTGCTCATATTAACGGCGGGAATATTCCAGCCTGTTTACTCTGATTGAGACTCTTCGTAACCCCTGATTTTATTATACAAAGTTTTACGATCTATTTTAAGTACTTCTGCTGCTTTTGTTTTATTGAAATTAACTTCCTTTAAAACGTGCATGATAGTATCGTATTCGGCTTTTGATGCAGAATCCTTTAAATCCATTGTCTTTCTTCCGGCTTGTGCCAACTCCGGCGTATCGGAAAAAAAGACGGGAACATTACTTATCTCGTGTGGTAATGAAGCTGCAGTAATATACCCACTGTCGGTTAACAAGGCACACCTTCTCACCACATTTCTAAATTCCCGCAAATTGCCCGGCCAGCTATAACGTGTGAACATATCCAGCACTTCATCATCAAAGCCATCTAATTTTTTATTTAATTCCTGCATGGTTGTAGTTAAAAAGAATTCAGCAAATAGCGGAATGTCTTCTTTGCGGTTTCGCAATGGCGGAAGATTTATTGAGAATTCATTAAACCGGTGGTAAAGATCTTCCCTGAATTTTCCTTTACGATAAGCTTCCTGTAAGTTTTCATTGGATGCTACTATAATCCGTATATCAATACCGATCTCCGTATTGCCTCCTACCCTTTTAAATTTTCTTTCCTGTATAACCCTTAATAAAGAGGCCTGTATTTCGCCCGACAAATTAGCCACTTCATCTAAAAATAAGGTGCCACCGTTTGCCAATTCAAAATGTCCCTCTTTATCGGCCAAAGCACCGGTAAAAGATCCCTTCATGTGTCCGAATAATTCGCTTCCGGCAAGTTCTTTTGACAGGGTGCCACAATCCATAGCAACAAATGGTTTGCCTTTTCTGCTGCTTTTTTCGTGTATGGTTTTAGCTATTACCTCTTTTCCGGTGCCGCTTTCGCCATAAAGAATAATGCTGAAATTGGTAGGTGCCACCAGGTCAATCTGTTTATACAGATCTTTCGTTGATTTTGCCTGCCCTTCTAAAAACTCTGATGAGAATTTACTGTTACTTTTCGCATTTTTGGCTTCCTTTACGGCATTGCCCGATGCTCCCTGCCGCTCTAAAGCAGGCTGATTAATTGCTTTGCTTAAAATACTTAAAACTTCTTCGGGTAAAAGTGGTTTAATAATATAATCGTAAGCGCCAGCCTTAATTACATCCACAGCCAGTTTAATATCGCTATAGCCTGTTATAATAAGCACAATGGTTGCGGGATTATGTTCCTTTATTTCGAGTAAAACATCCTTTCCATCTTTTTTATCTCCCAGCCTGTAATCGCACAAAACAATATCAAAATGACTGGCCTTAAACTTCTCTATGCCTTTTTTTGCGGAATGTGCGGTATCAACTTCATAGCCGTTTTTGGTAAGAAACCTGTCAAGTAAAGTACACATATCCGCATCGTCATCAATTATTAATATCCTCCTTTTCATAGCAGTGTTTTTTGTAAAGATAATATTACTCAGAAATTTTGCTACCGGCAAATTTTTTATAAAAAACTGTTTAAATCCTTTCCGAAAAAATAAAATTAGTTGAAAATTCAGCATTTGTAGAATCTAATCTACAAAAGGGGATTTTATGAAAGAAATATTCCCCGGTTTCATACCTGCAATACATTAACATTAATCTGGCAAAAAAGTTGCAATCAATGAATGTATTAAATATTGAGTTTTGTACCTGCCATGAAAGCACTTATAATAGACGATGAAATTGATATTTGTTACTTATTGAGTGGTTTGCTTACTAAGAAAAAAATACAGGCTCATTATGTGAATACAATTGCGGATGCTGTATTGGCTCTTAAAATGCATAAGCCGGAAATAATTTTTTTAGACAATCACTTGCCAGATGGTGCCGGAATTGATTTTATCAGATATATAAAAAAGACCTATCCTGCTGTGAAAGTAGCTATGATTACTGCCTACGATTCCCCTGCCGACAGAAGTATGGGATTGGCCCGTGGAATTGATTATTTTATACCTAAACCTTTTACCAGCGATAAAATTTATCAAACCGTGGATGACATTCTACATTAGAAGCCTGACGTAGATACTTCTTTAAAAGAATTACCCGCAGTTTTAAAACATAAATAATGGGTAGGGTATTATATATAGTAGTATTTATTTTACTTATTGGCTGGGCAATTGGTTTTCTTGGTTTTCATGCAAGTGGCCTTATTCATATTTTACTGTTATTCGCTGCCTTAGTTATATTGTTGAAAATAACCCGGACGGGCGATTGATGTATGAATGCGGGCTTTATTGCATGAGATTTTAATTATCCAAATCATCAGGCAATTTTTTTAGCTTGCAAAATCAAACTTGATAATAAATGTAGTTCCTTCACCCGGCTTACTATTAACAGCAATATCTCCTTTATGATTTAAAATGATATTTGCCGTATTGGTAAGCCCCAGTCCATTGCCCTTTTCCTTGGTTGAAAAATAAGGCTCAAATACTTTATTCAGTTGCTCATCTGTCATGCCATGTCCGTTGTCAGTAATTTCAACAACGCATTTATCATCTTCTCCCTTTGTTAATATCTTCAGCGTGCCTTTGTGAGGTTCCGTGGCCTCAATAGCATTTACAATTAAATTTAAAAATGCAATTTTTACTTTCCCAGCATCCACAGAAATTTTACAAATATCATCGCTGTATTTCTTTTCTACTTTTATATGATTCAGATCAATCCTGTCCTTTGCCAGTTCCAGTGCTTCATCCAATAATGTATTAATTAACACGGGTGCAAAATTTAGCTCCGTAAAACGGGTGGCATCAAGCAATTCGCTAATCAACTGGTTAATACGCCTGCTGTTCCTGTTCACAATGTCAAACAGCAGGGTTTTGCCTTCATCCAGATCAGGAATCTCCCCTTTTATCTGAGCTACAGCAAGGTCAATATTGGTAAGTGGGTTACGTACTTCGTGTGCGATGGTACGTGCTATACGGCCGGTGGCTGCAAATTTTTCGCTGCGCTTCATCAGTATCAATGCAGCATTGGCATTATCCAATTCTTCAATTTGCTGTTGCAGTTCCTTTTGGTAGTCAGCAACTTTATTATCTGCAATCAACCTTGCTTTATTTTCTCTGCGGTAAGTGTAAAATCCAAATATTGCAAATACCAGGGCAATAATAAAAGAGGTGATGATTATGATGTTTAATGCTATAGATTTATCGTTAAGTTCTTTAGTTCTGGTTCTTAATAAATCCTGTTCATGCTGCTGCATGGTAATCACAATTGATCTTAACTGATCCATTTTTGCTTTGCCTTTATAAAAAGATTTTAACAGAGTATCATTAATAAGGTAATTGTTCTTTCTAAAAGAAGAGAGTACAATGGAAAGCCGGTTATAGCGCTCCCTGATATGAACAGAAAGGCTGTCTAACTGTTCTTGTTGAAAATCATTATCCCTGCTGTCTTTTCTTAAAGCAGAAAAACTGTTGTTTACAACAGCAAAACTGTTATTGTATGGAGAAAGGAAGACGCTATCACGGGTAATAATGTATCCCCTTACACTGGTTTCAGCATCTTTTACACCCGATACCAGTGTTTCTAAATTGTTGATTATTTTATTGGTATTATTTACCCACAAGATCTGGTTCATCAACTGGCTGTTGTAATACAGGGTGAGCAGGTAGGTTGCCAGTAATATAATAAAAGCAGTTGTGTAACCGGTCTTAATCCGCAAATCAATGGCTATTTCTTTTAATGATTTTATCATAATAAACTTTAACCCGGGCCCTTTAAATAATCTTAAAATATTGTTTACTTTTTCTTAATCAAATACAATTGATAAAATCAGGCCAAAAAAAAAGACGCTTGTAACAGTACCGTTATTTGCAATTAAAAATAGTGGTTTAAAATTAAAAATGCAAACAAAAATCAGCCCCGCTAACAATAAATTATGTGTTTACAAGCAGGCATACTCATTAAACACGGTTTAAAAGTGATGAATTTTATCTACATTTATCTTGAGCGGTAAATTAACTGGCAGCCCGGGCAGTGTTTAAACATGAGTGTATATTTTTGGCAGCATTTTAGCTGGTTTATCTAATAAGGAATAATTATTTTTATAACAACAAAATTTAAAAATTATGCGTACAGGAAAATTTGTATCTGGTCTTTTAATGGGTGTTGCAGTTGGAGCATTTGTGGGTATTTTATTTGCTCCCGATAAGGGATCCAAAACCCGTAAGAAACTTCGCAGGCAATCAGACGACTTAAAGGAAAAGCTGAATAATATGGTTGATGATATGACTGAAAAATATGAGCAGGTAATTGATAAGTCAAAAAAAGTGAAGAATGCCATCACTTAAAAACGCTCACCATTTAATTTAAGCAGATATAGCCGAAAGACATTTTTTAAGGTCAATCCCTTTGGATAATACAGGCTTAAAAATGTCTTTCATTTTTTTTACCCGCTGGGGCACAGTTTCAATAGTAAAAGCTGCAGGTGTAAGCCCGGTTTTTACCTCTTTCCACAATAAGGGAGTTGATACAGTAGCACCCGGATGAGGGCGAACACTGTAAGCTGCAGCAATGGTTTGGCCCCGGCTGTTCTGTAGGTAATCAAGATAAATTTTATTGCCCCTCTTTTTTAAATTTCTTTCCATGCTGGTAAATTTTGGCAGTTGCTCATTTGCCATGCTGCATATTATTTCGGCAAAGCTTCTTACCTGTTCGTATACATATTTTCTGCCCATGGGTACAAAAATATGCAGCCCCGTGGCACCCGATGTTTTGCAAAAAGATATTGCCCCTGCCCTATCCAGTATTTGTTTAAAAACATTGGCAGTTTCTATCACCTGTTCAAAGCTGTTCCTGGGCGAAGGATCTATGTCAATGATCATATAATCGGGCTTGTCCAGCGCTTTTGTTGTTGAATTCCATGGATTCAATTCTATACAGCCGAGATTATTTAAATAAGCAAGTGTGGCTTTATCATTACAAATTATATAATCTATATCTTTTTTTGCAGATTCGGAATACAGCGGAATACTTTTTACAAATGCCGGAGCTTCTTCGCCGGCATCTTTGTGGTAAAATCCTTTGTCCGTTATTCCTCCGGGATTTCTTTTTAAAGATTCAGGCCGGTCTTTCAAATAGGGTAAAATATAATCTGCCATGGTTTGATAATAATCGATCATCATCCCTTTTGTGATACCTTCTTTGGGCCAGTATAATTTATCGCGGTTACTGGTTCGCACTTTTATTTTTCCAATGATAAGTTCATTGGCTGGCTCTTCCATAATTTTTTTATTACCGGCTTTTAAAGGCACGGCAGGTTTTGTCTTAGTCATAACAATATCTTTTACGGATTTATCTTCCCGCATTCTCAAAAAAATGGGATGGCGCATTTTGCCATCATTGGTCCATTCTGTAAACTTAACTTCGCAAACATATTTTGTCTTTACCCAGGTAACAGGCATATTTGTTTTTACTTTTTCTTTAAAGGGACTACTGGTTGTTTGCAGCGGCGCAAGTTTGTCATATACTGCTTTCAGATCATTATCGGTAAACCCAGAGCCGGTATGGCCGGCATACTGCAATCCGTTTTCATTTCTTATTGCCAGCACCAATGCACCAAAATGTTTTCTTGCTCCTGTTGGCTTTGTAAAACCAACAATAATAACTTCATCAGATTTATGATGCTTTATCTTTAACCAGTCAGATGTTCTTATACCTTTATGGTACTCGCTGTCAGCCTTTTTAGCCATAATGCCTTCCAGCCCCTGTTTGCCGGCAATATTAAAAAATGATTTTCCTTTACCTGCAATATGATCTGAATATTTTATTACCGCATTCTTTTTAATTAATTGCTTCAGCAATTTTTTGCGGTCGGTAAGCGGCAGTTCGCAGGTGTCTTCTCCGTTAAGCGATAAAATATCAAACACGTAATAGCAAATCGGGTAATGGGTATTGTCTTCATAATGCTGTAATTTCTGAAAATCAGATTTACCTTCCTCATTAAGTATTACTATTTCGCCATCTAAAACTGCATGCTGTTTTATTTTTTTTAAAGCATTGGCAACAACAGGGTAACTGTTGTTAAAGATGAGGCCATTGCGGGAATACATACTTACTTCCCCGTCTTTTATTTCACTGATGGCACGGTAACCATCCCATTTAATTTCAAATAACCAATCATCATCATCAAAAGCATTATCCCTTTCCTTAGCCAGCATAGGTTTTATAAAATTATTTAATTTTTGCCGGGGTAATTTACTGTTCACTACTGAATTTTTTTTTTAGGTTTTGCATTTTCAGCCAGCCATTTATTAATAGGCGAAGTAGCAGCAGTTTCATTCTCGCTGTTATACTCCCTGTCAACTGCGTATTTATCATTATGCTTTATCAATAGCCAGGCATTTTCGGGTTTACCTTTTAATTTAACCAAAGCAAATTCACCCTTTAATTTTTTTCCTGAAAGTGTAAATTTTAAATTGCCTGCTTTTAGGCCGGCTTTTAATTTTTTTTCTGCAACTGATTTTTCTGAACTTTCAATATCCGTATATTTTCCCTCATCCCATATCTCTACAATACCGGCACCATAACCCGAAGGAATTACACCTTTAAAATCTTTATAGCTATAGGGATGATCCTCCACCATCATAGCCAGCCTTTTATCTTTGGGATTCAATGACGGGCCTTTTGGCACCGCCCAGCTTTTTAATACGCCATCCATTTCCAGCCGTAGATCGTAATGAAGACGAGATGCCTTATGCCTTTGCACCACAAATGAAAGCGACGGCGCATCTTTTTTTATCTTGCCTTCCGGCTCGGGCGAAAGTGAAAAATTTCTTTTTGATTTATATTTTAACAGGCTCATATCACGATGCTTTTTTGCTTTTTGTACCTCCAAGGCTTGCTTTTAATTGTTCCATAAGATCCTTGGTTTTGTTATGTACCACTTTAAGTTGTGGTGTAGCAATCTTGCCACCTTTGCTTTTAGCCTTTATCAGTTTTAACAGATCAGCAGTATAAGTATCTTTATACTTGCTGATATTAAATTTGCCCGAAAGCTGGTTGACAAGCGAGATGGCCATTTTGAGTTCTGCAGGTTTAACAGTTGCTGCAGGAATAGCCAGTTCTTTAGTGTCTCTTATTTCTTCTGCAAAACGTATCTTATTCAAAATAATTACATCTCCCGAAACCCTTAGTATAGCAAGTGCTTCTTTATTGCGCATCACAAAACTGGCGATACCGGCTTTGCCGGTCTTTTTTAATGCTTCACGCAATAGTGCGTAGGCTCTGCTGCCCGTTTTATCGGGTACCAGGTAATAAGGTGTTTCGTAATAAGAACTGTCAATTTCGGCCTGTAGCACAAAATCACTTATTTCAATTGTTTTTGTTTTAACAGCAGCGGCTTTTTCAAAATCTTTTTCATCCAGCACCACATATTTATCGTTAAGCATATAGCCCTTAACAATGTTCTCCCAATTTACTTCCTTGCCCGTTTTTTCATTTACCCGTATGAATTTGATATTTGCATGGTCTTTTTTATCCAGCATATCCAGATCAAGCTCGCTGCCTTGTGTTGCGCTGAAAAGTTTTACCGGTATGTTAACCAGTCCAAAGCCGATTGCGCCTGTCCATAATGGTCTCATATAAATTTGATTTAGATTAAATGATATTTTAAAATATTGCCTTTTTCATAGTCCTCCTCGTAATGCTTAAAGTAATGCAGCATTAATTTGCCGGCGTATAAAATCAGGAAACCGGTCCTTTTAAAAATATAGAAAACAACGAAGCTTCAATTTTTAAATAAAGGCTTAAATCAAAACGCATCATTTTATTTGGAGCGGATAATTCAAAAGTCAGAAATTTTTTCATGGTGGGAATCAGAGTGAAAATATAATCGCCATTATAAAATATTTTAAAACTCATGCCTTCATCATCGTTAAG
>JBKJLT010000032.1:0-12256 GCA_046596765.1 Ferruginibacter sp.
GTTTCAGATCAACTATAACGTTATTATTGTTTGAGCCCGAAAAACTGTACCTGTGAAAACCAACCCTTGTCGTTGCAGTAAGCTCTGCTAAAATATTATCATCATCCAACTTTACTGAATAATAACCTGCCGATGCTTTTTCATTGTCATGAGAAAATTTTGAACCATACATTTTATTATCAGGCGAAGGTTCGCCATTCATCGGCATTAATAAAACATCTCCATAATCACTAACGCCCGTGCCGCTGAGGTGTGTATGGGTGAAGCCGTAAATATAATTATCAGAATAGTGATAACCGCCACAGCCATCCCAACCATCAAGCCTGGTATCAGGACTTAGCTGTACCATGCCATGCGGCAATACAGCCCCGGGATATGTATGGCCATGCCCGCCAGTGCCAATAAATGGATCAACATATTGAGTAAAGTTTTTTTGGGCTAAGAGGTAAAAAGAGAAAAAAAGAAAAAGAGACGTGAAGAATATTATTTTATATTTCATGCAAATCGTTTTACACAAGATAAAACTTTATGAAAAATAATAGTCAACAAGAACAAAAACAAATCCCGCAAAAACACGGAGGACACAAAGGAATAGAATTTTAATAAATCTTTGTGAGCTTTACGCCTTTGCGGGATAAAATTCTTAAAACGGCAAATCGTCAACTGGTGATGAAGTATTTGCAGGTTCTGTTTTTACAACAGGTGCCGTACCCATACCGGTATTGGTAACATTGCCGGTTGTTGATCCCTGGCCATCTTTGTTACCACCCAATAACTGAACGTTTTGAACCCTCATGCGTAAGGTAGCTGCAGCCTGGCCTTCTTTGTTGGTATAGGCTTCTGCTTCGGGCGAACCTTCTGCAAAAACCATAGTACCTTTCATTAAATAAGGTGCAATGGCTGTCCTGTCTGTCCAGTAAGCACATTCCACCCAGGTGGTTCTTTCTTTTTGAACACCCTGTGCATCTTTAAAACGCTCTGTGTGTGCTACGCTGAAGTTGATAACGTGTTTACCGTTGATCTCTTTTACGATGCAATCTTTACCAAGATTGCCAATGATCTGAAGCTTAATCATAACTGTGTTTTTTAATTATTAATCGATGTATCTGGTTGTGCGCTAAAGTTATGGATTTGTATAAAGCTAATCCCATATTACAGCCCTGGGTGCATTTAATGTGCGTAAATAATCAAGCAACTGGCCCGTATGCACACTTTCATGATATGCCATTCTCAGTAAATAATCTGCAAGTTTACGGTGCTGATTTTTTTCCTTCCGGGTTATATATACTTCATCCAGTTCTTTTAAAGAAAATGAATGCACCATTTTCAAAAATTTTTCCCGGTAAGGCTGTGCATTTCTTAATTCATCATCAATGGTTGTATATGGGTTACCGGTTAAGGGACTTTCATAATTTCCAAGTGCTCCCCGGTATAATATAATCTGATGATAGATATTTTCCGATTCCAGCACATGGCGTATCATTTCAAAACTGCTCATGGCTAAAGGGTCTGGTTTCCAGAATAAATTTTCTTCAGAAATATTTTTCCAAACTTTAATACTACGGCGGCGTACCTCTTCAAAATTTAATATCAATAATTCTTTTGCATTCATGGATTGCCTCCGTTTTTTTTCGCCACGAATGGCACTAATTAACACGAATTATTAGTGAAAATTCGTGTACTGAGCTAGTCGAAGTATTCGTGGCCAAAATTTAATTCATCTTCTTCTTTAACGAACTTACCTGGCTCTGTAAATTATTTACCATGCTGGCCAGGGAGTTTACATCCCAGCGCTGTTGCATGGCTACTTTACTAATCACCATTTGTGCCTGCCACAGCTCCACCACATCCTCTGCATTTACCTGGTATGGCTGGTATTGCGGGTTGTCACTTACCAGGGTTAACTTGTTTTTACTGCGGCCGTTTTTTTCAATTCTTTTATAAACAATTCCTTCGTTACGGCTAACCACTATATAAGCCTGGCTGTTTTTAATATCGGAAGGATTTTCAATTTTTTCACCAACAATTATACTGCCGCTGGGTGTAGGTAACATACTGTCGCCAATAATTTCAAAGGCCCGGTAATTACCACCCGCTACCATCGGCAATGTAAATGTATTCAGTTCATCAATAAATTCGGTATCGGCATAGCTGGCCAGGTAACCGGCTGCTGCTTTTACCGGTACAAAATGTATCACATTCCGGTCGGCACTCATCATTTTTTGCTGTCGCCGTTTGGCCATGTAATTATCTGCCGTATTGCTTAGATCTTTAAGCAACAGCTCATCTAAAGAAAGTTTGAAAATATCGGCCAGTATTTCCAATACCTCAAGCCGGGGATCGGCACGTTCCTCTTCATAGGCTCCAATCAGGGAGCGTTTGATGCCGAGTTTGTTGGCAAATTCTTCCTGGGTCCAACCGCGAAGTTTGCGTAAGTATTTTAGATTTTGTCCTGCTATTGACATGATGCAACTAATTTGATTAGTACAAATATACTAACTATTTTAGTTTTACCAAATTTATTTTTTGATTTTGCCACAGAAGCACGGAAACACAGAAGAAATTTGGCCACGAATACTTCGACAGGCTCAGTACACAGATTAACACTGATTAAACACAAGCTGTGAAAATATTAATACCCTTTCCACTCCGGTAAGCGCCCTGGTGTGTAAGGTGCTTTGTTTGTATCCAAAATATTTTCCAGATTTTTCATTTCAATCCCAATTGCCTTTAACTCATTATACACCGGTGTAAACTGCCTGGCCGCTGTTTGATAAGAAATGATGAAAGTTGTTGTTGGCGCAGCGGTAGTGCCCCACAAACCGCCTGCAATAGCGCCAATTCTGCCATTGATTGATGGTGAAGATTCAAACTCTCTTCTTGCCAATGTAGCATCGCCATTCAACTTTGTATTTACATCAGTCAGTCTTTTTTCAAGTGCAGCAATTGTTTGAGAAACGGTTACCGGCAGGTTTGGGGTTTCGATGATTGCCTGCTTAATAAATTTGATCTTATTAACCATTTCGCTGCGGTACGCATCTGCTGCGGTACTTACCCTTCTTAACTCTGCAACCTGCTTACAAAAATCTTCCAGTGCTTTTTTATCGGTTGCAGGCAATGTTGCATTATTAAGTGCTACTGCTTTGAAAAGCTGTGCAGCAGACAGTTCTGTATAAACCCCAGCATCAAACCTACTGAGCGATACTTTATAATTGCCGGGCAAAGCCATATATCCAATTTCGGGTGAATTGAATGCATTCGATTCATCAAATGGCGTTAAATCAACCGGGCCAAAAGGCGCATAACGAAAATCCCAAACAATCCTGCTCATACCTTTTTTTGCCGGTGCTTTTATGCGGCGTACCACATTATTGTTCTCATCCAACACCGTAAATAATAAATGAGGTGCAGCCTGTTCATCTTCCAGCCTTAAAGAATCAAGCGAAGGATAATAAGGTGCTTCGCCTTTTTTTATTTTTTCCTTTTCGGTTTCCTGTCTTTTCTCTTTAATGGTTTTTATATCATCTTTTAAATAATAAGTAAATACCGCACCTACTTTAGGATTGGGTGTTGTAAAAAAACTTTCGCCCTGAAAACCTTTGCCTCTAACGCCCAAAGGCAACGATTCAATATACATTAATGCGTCTTTTACAGGATAGATGGTTGCAGCTTTGGCAAGATCTTCTTCTTTAAAATTGCGCAGCGGTGTATAATCGTCCAGCACATAAAAACCGCGGCCAAAACTTGCCAGCACCAAATCGTTCTCTCTTTTTTGAATGGCAATATCTTTTATAGCAATGGTTGGCAAACCATTTTTAAGCGGTATCCATTCTGCCCCGCCATCCACACTAAAATAAAGGCCAAACTCGGTGCCAACAAAAAGCAGGTTTGCATTTACATGATCTTCGGCAATGGTATATGCAGTGCCTCTTTCGGGCAAATTATGCTGAATGGGTTTCCATGTTTTTCCGCCATCGGTTGTTTTATAAATGTAGGGATGAAAATCGCCATAGCGGTGATGGTTGAAAGTTACATAAGCAACATTTCTATCGTGCTGCGATGCGATGATCTGGTTTACATAAGTCCGCTCCGGCACACCTGCAATGCCATCAACTTTAGTCCATGTTTTTCCCCCATCATTTGTTATTTGTATCAACCCATCATCGGTACCCACATAAATGGTATTCTCATCAAATTGCGATTCGGCAATGGTTGTTGTTTGACCGTAAACATCGGTTGATCCATTCTTTGCAACCGCATCAACACTCCAAACTTTACCCATCACTTCCAGTTTATTTCTGTCTGTCTGCCTGCTTAAATCGCCGCTTATTATTTTCCAGGTATTGCCGCGGTCATCGGTTCTAAACATTTTATTGGAACCAAAGTACAGGCGTTTGTTATCGTATTTTGAGATGTGCAAAGGGGCATCCCAGTTCCAGCGGTAAGCGGCTTCGCTTTCCTGTTCAACTGGTTTGATATCTAAAAATTCGCCACTTTTTTTATCGTAACGGATAAGGCCGCCGTATTGCGATTCGGCATACACAATATCCGGATTGGTTTGATCTACCTGGCTTTCAAAACCATCGCCAATGCTGGTAAAATACCAATCAGAATTAAAAATACCATTTGCACTTGTTGTACGGGAAGGGCCGCCAATACTGAAGTTATCCTGTGTACCGCCATGTATGCCATAAAAGGGAAAAGCATTGTCGGTTGCTACCTTATAAAACTGAGTTACCGGCAAATTTGCTTTAAAGCTCCAGTTTTCTCCAGCATCAAAACTTTCGTACACACCGCCATCGCAGCCAACCAGGTAATGAATAGTATTGGAGGGATTGATCCAGATAACATGGTTATCAATGTGCTTGCTTTTTTCGCCCACGTTAACAAAATTCTTTCCACCATCTTTACTTACAACCATATATGTGTTCATAATAAAAATTTTGTTCACTTCTTTGGGGTCGCAAATTATTTTTTGGTAATAATTACCGCTGGTTGAAAAACCGCTTTGTTTTTCCCAGCTTGCACCACGATCGGTACTTTTAAAAACGCCACCCTTGCCTTCGGTTGCTTCCACAACCGCATATAATACATCGGGATTAGCAGGCGAATAATTTAATCCGATTCTGCCCAGATCACGTGATGGAATGCCATTCATCATCTTATTCCAGGTGGCGCCGCCATCAGTGCTTTTGTATAAGGCAGATTCAGGTCCGCCGCCTACATAAGTAAAAACCTTGCGCTGGCGCTGGTGTGCTGCAGCATACACAATATTCGGAAAGCGTGGATCAACTATCACTTCATTAAAACCCGTATGCTCACTTACATTTAAAACGGGTTTCCATGTTTTGCCGCCATCAATTGTTTTATAAATACCACGCTCGCCACCCGATTTCCAAAGCGGACCATAAGCTGCAACATAAACAATATCGCTGTTGGTTGGGTCAATGGCTATGCGGCCAATATGTTCCGAATTTTTCAATCCCATATTTTTCCAGCTCTTACCGCCATCTTCCGATTTATAAATACCATCACCATAGGCAACCACACGTTGGTTGTTATTTTCGCCACTGCCAACCCAAACTACATTTGTGTTTGTTGGGTCGATGGCCAGGCAGCCAATTGAATAAGAACCCTCACCATCAAAAACCGGGTTGAAAGTAATGCCGGCATTGTTTGTTTTCCACACACCGCCCGCTGCGGCAGCCACATAATATTCGCTATGGTTGGCAGGGTTAACAGCAATATCTGCAATGCGACCCGAAGTTATGGCCGGCCCAACACTACGGAAGTTTAAACCTGCAAGCGAAATATTTTTCAGCGAGTCGGTACCTTTGGGTTTTGATACAGGCTCTGTTTTTTTTTGAGAAACAACCATTAATGAAGTAAACAGCAGTACAGCAGATAGTAAGGCTTTAGTAATTTGCATAAAATTAGTTTTGTGCTCACTAAATTAAGTGGTTTAGCCGAAAAGCAGTTATCAATTAAAATTTGTTGCGAATATTTCTTGGCCACGGATTACCCGAATTGACACGGATAAGAAACAATCTGTGAAAATCCGTGCAATCCGTGGCAACAACCCTTATTTTTGCATCAAACTTAACTATATGAATTATACACTTGTAATACATAGTATACTTAGATGGGCAGTTTTACTTTTTGGCGTTTGGGCAGTATTGTCTGCTTTGTTTGCTGTTATCTCAAAAAGAAATTATAGCAGTGCCGACAATAAAGTAAGCCTGTTTTTTATGATCAGTTGCGATATACAGTTGCTGCTGGGCCTTGTTTTATATTTTACAGGCATGTGGTTCGAAAATTTAAAGAACCATGCAAAAGAAGTGATGAAAGACCCGGTAGAACGTTATTTTTCGATGGAGCATGCGCTGATGATGATTATTGCCTGGCTGCTCGTACATGTGGGCCGCAGCATGGCAAAACGTGGCACAACCGATGCACAAAAACACAAACGCACACTAATATACTTTGGTATTGCGTTAATTATAATTTTATTAATGATACCCTGGCCTTTTAAACAACCGGGTATTGCAAGGCAATTATTTCCTCAATTTTAAATTGATTTGAACATACATGGCAAAGAAGAAAGAGCAACCCATTATCCTGGTTACAAACGACGACGGAATAACATCTCCCGGAATAAAAAATTTAATTGAAGCTGCAAGGGGACTTGGTAAAGTAATAGTAGTGGCGCCAGATAAAGCACAGAGCGGAATGGGGCACGCCATTACCATTGGCAATCCGTTGCGGATGGATAAGGTTGATATGTTTGGTGATGTGGAGGCATGGCAAACATCGGGCACACCGGTTGATTGTGTTAAACTGGCGGTTGATAAGATATTGCACCGCAAACCCGATCTGTGCATCAGCGGTATCAATCATGGTGCCAATCATTCCATCAATGTAATATACAGCGGCACCATGAGTGCGGCCATGGAAGCATCTATCGAAAGTATTCCCAGTATTGGTTTTTCGCTGCTCGATTACCGGTTTGATGCAGATTTTTCGGCGGCTGGTTTTTATGCCCATAAAATTATTAAAACAGTTTTGGCCAATAAATTAGATAAACACCTTTTGCTGAATGTAAATATTCCATCTGTACCAAAAAAAGAAATAAAAGGTATTAAAGTTTGCAAACAGGCTTATGCAAAATATAAGGAAGAGTTTGATGAACGCATTGATCCGCATGGTAAAAAATATTACTGGCTTACCGGCGAATTCATAAACTTTGATAAGGCAGAAGATACGGATGTATGGGCTTTACAAAACAATTATGTAAGTGTGGTGCCGGTGCAGTTTGACCTCACCAATTATACCCTGAAAAAATTATTAGAAAAAAAGAAACTCTTCAAATGATATTTAAGAAAGACAATTTTATTTTCGGATTTATTTTGGGTATGATTGCCCCCATCCTGGGCATAGTTCTTTTTAAATACACAAAACTTGCTGCACTTAATTTTTATGAGGCCATGCAATTTATGATTTTACAACCGGGCCATAATTTGTTAACTCTGGCAATCACGCTTTCGTTAATGACCAATGCTATTTTATTTACTTTATACATGAATGCACATATAGATAAGACCGGCAAAGGAATTTTTATTGCCACGTTTATTTATGCAATAACTGCTATTGGTTTAAAGATGTTTAGTTGATAATTTACATTTAGAACCCTTATCAACCAGCAACTTCAATACTTTGTAACGCTGATATTTTTTATTAAATTTGAATTATGAAGACAATAACATTGCAGCTACCTGATAATATCGACGAAAAGGAAGCAAAAACAATACTTGCAGCCAAACTGTATGAAAAAGGTTCTTTATCATTAGGACAAGCTGCAGAACTTGCTGGTTACTCTAAGCGTACCTTCATGGAAATACTGGGTAATTATAATGTTTCAGTTTTTAACTATTCGGAAAATGAATTAGAAAAAGACATTCTGAATGCACAAAACTATCATCTCTGATACCAGTTGCCTGATTTTACTTGAAAAAATTGGCGAGCTTGATATTCTACACAAATTATTCGGAACAATTACCACAACAGCAGAAATAGCAGCTGAATTTGGTCAACCATTACCATCCTGGTTCGAATTAAAAGAACCTACCGATAAAAATTATCAATCCATAATTGAAGCAAGTGTTGATAAAGGAGAAGCAAGTGGCATTGCACTTGCTATTGAATTAGATGATTGTCTGCTTATAATTGATGATTTAAAGGGAAGAAAATTTGCACAGCAACTTGGCTTAACCATCATTGGAACAATTGGAGTTATAGTAGATGCAAAACTTGCAGGAATAATTCTTTCTGTTAAGCCAATACTTGCAAAAATAAAATCAACAAATTTTAGAATTACCGAACAGCTTGAATTATTAATTATAAAAAGAGCAGGCGAATAAGAATACATCTACCAGTCATTTTAAAAAGAATTCAACAGCTTCAATAAATTCAGCATGAAATATTACATCATATCCGGTGAGGCAAGTGGCGATCTGCATGGCAGCAATCTTATAAAAGAACTTAAAAAAAGAGATGCGGCTGCCGATATACGTTGCTGGGGCGGCGATAAGATGCAGGCCGCAGGAGCCACGCTGGTAAAGCATTACAAAGATCTTGCCTTTATGGGTTTTTTGGAAGTGATAAAAAACCTGGGCACCATTTTAAAAAACATTAAAGTTTGTAAAGAAGATATCCTGCAGTACAAACCCACCGCACTCATTCTTATAGATTACCCCGGTTTTAATTTGCGCATTGCCAAATGGGCAAAGGAACAGGGTATACCGGTTATCTATTATATTTCGCCGCAGGTTTGGGCGTGGAAGGAAAACCGGGTGAAATTGATAAAAAAATGCGTTGACAAAATGCTCGTCATCTTACCATTTGAAAAAGAATTTTACGCAACATGGAATTACGAAGTGGAGTATGTAGGGCATCCGTTGGTTGAGGTGGTTGAGCAGTTTGCAGTTGGCAGTGGGCAGTCTGAAAACCTTAACGAAACAGGAACCGATCGCCCACTGCCCACTGCCAACTGCGGATTCATAGCCCTACTCCCTGGCAGCCGCCAGCAGGAAATTTTAAAAAAGCTACCCATTATGCTGGAAGTAGCAAAGCATTTTCCGGATTACCAGTTTGTAGTTGCAAAAGCACCGGGGCTTGATGACAGTTTTTATGCAGAACTTTTAAAACCATACAGCAACGTATCATCGGTTGTAAATAAAACATACGAGCTGCTTACACAATCAAAAGCTGCATTGGTTACCAGTGGCACTGCCACGCTTGAAACGGCTTTGTTTGCCGTACCGGAAGTAATCTGTTACAAAGGCAGTGCTTTTAGTTACCAGATTGCCAAACGGCTGATAAAAATAAAATTTATCGGCCTGGTAAACCTTATTATGGATAGGGAAGTGGTGAAGGAACTGATACAGGATGAACTGACAGTTGAAAACCTGAAACAGGAACTGAACATTCTTTTAACCGATGAAAAAAAGCAACAACAGTTAAAAGAAGATTACGCTGCGCTTAAATCCCTGCTAAGCCAGGGCGGCCATGCGTCTTCCAATGCTGCCGAAAGTATCTACCGGTTTTTGAACAAATTACCGCAGTAATTTTACAGCCAGTATAATCATCGCCAGCAAAAACAATAAAATAGAAAGCCTGTTTATACCGTGCATATATTTTACCCATTGCGTATTGGGGGCATTAGGGTCTTTTTTTTTCAGGTATAAATATTGAGCTATTTGATTTAGTACTCCCATTTTGTTAATTTATAAAGTAAAATTAAAGCTTAAACTTTAAATCCAATTTTTTGTTAAACGATATGGATATTTAAAACCCCGAAAGTTCAAAATACGTATCTTTTAAAAACCTAAAAAACATGAAACAGTTAATTACATCTATCATTTTGTTGTGCTGCATTACTGCATCAAATGCACAAAACAAAAAGTTTGCAGTTACAAAAACTGATGCCGAATGGCGCAAGCAGTTAACCGCTGAACAATTTAATGTTACCCGTCAAAAGGGAACTGAAAGAGCCTATACCGGAATTTACTGGGATAATCATAAAACAGGAATTTACAAATGTGTATGCTGTAGCCAGGAGTTATTCAGCTCGGCCACTAAATTTGAGAGCGGCACCGGATGGCCAAGTTTTTGGCAACCAATTGTAAAAAGCAATGTGCTTGTGAGTGCAGATGATAGCCATGGTATGGAAAGGGATGAAGTACTTTGCAGCCGTTGCGGCGCCCATTTAGGTCATGTATTTAACGATGGCCCAAAGCCAACCGGTCAAAGATATTGTATGAACTCAGCTTCGCTTACCTTTGAGAAAAAATAACCTGATTGTCTTCTCAAAACTACTCCTGCGATTCTACCTTACTTCTACTAAGGGGCTTTGATGTTTTTGAACACATCACAGATGAAGAGTATGAAGAACTTGGGCTGGTACATAATTATGTGGAAGCAACACCGGGAGAGTATATTTATTTTCCGCATCAAAACCGCAATAAACTTTATTTTACCAAAGATGGCTTCATTAAACTGGGTTACATTGATGAACAGGGAAATGAAGTGATAAAAGAAATCATTCAGAAAGGTGAAGTTTTTGGCCAGCTAACCTTAGAAAAAAATAACGACGAGGATGAATTTGCACAGGCTTATAAAGGCCATGTAAGCCTTTGCGCCTTTACCATGGAAGATTTTGTACGGCTGCTGCAGCGCAAACCCGACATGGCGATTGCTTTCAGTTTTCACCTGGGTAATAAGCTTAAAAAAGTAGAAAACCGTTTGCTTAATATTTTAAACAAAGACGTAAAAAGCAGGCTGGTGCAGTTATTGCTGCAATTGGCTGCGGATAATAAAAGTATAATTGATAACAAAGCTGTCATTGAAAAATTCCTCACCCATGATGACATTGCAAAGCTGATCGGTTCATCCAGGCAAACAGTAACCACCACACTTAATCAGTTTGAAAAACAAAACCTGATCAGCATTTCCAAAAAAGAAATTACCATAAATGATGTGGCATTATTTAAGAAAACAGGAGAAAATCTTTAGTTCCGGTTTTACAGGTTATAAGTAGTAGCCAGTTCCTTCAATTTCAGAATATTATCAACACCCAGTTTTTCAAATAAACGGGCCTTATGCGTACCCACGGTTGATGTTTGTATGTTTAGTGCAAGAGAGATTTCCGTAACCGTCTTTCCTTCAAGTAACAAGGATACAATTTCAAATTCCCTTGGTGAAAGTACGTTGAAGGGGTTTCCCGATTTTCCTGAAAATGAATCCTCGGCGAGTTTTTGTGCCAGTGCTTCACTGATGTATTTTTTGCCACTTAAAATAACAGTTATGGCTTTTGTTATTTCTTCCAGTGGAGACTCTTTTGAAATAAATCCGTAAGCCCCGGCATTCATAAACCTTTTGGCGTAAATATTTTCAGCACTCATAGAAAACATCAAAACCTTAGCCGCCGGGTAAGTTATACGGATGTATTGCATTAAACCTAATGTATCGGTATTGGGCATCTGTATATCCAGTAATATTAAATCATATTGATTTTCTTTAAGTATTGCAACAGTCGTTTCTCCATTCATGGCTTCATGAATTTCAGAAGGAATATATAAGTCTGCGAGGAGGATTTTTATTCCTGATCGTACAACTACGTGATCATCAACAACTAAAAACTTTTTCATTTTTCGGTTAGAACTTTCAGTTTACTTCTTTACCCATAAATCTCCGGTTTTATAAAGGTAGAAGTTTATCAACGAAATAATAAATAAAATTATATGAGAGCGTGGCTATACCCACTAAACCGTTAAACCCAGATTTTGCAGTTGAAATCGTAGCGAGGGTTTCAAATACAAAACAGATAAGGGTTTCAGGTTATTTTTTGGATGAAAGAATAGTGCACTATTTTGAATTCAAAAAATGTTCTGAAAGGCTTAGCTGTGAAGGATTTGGAAGCCGCAGTAGATTTCAACTGCAAAATTTGGGTTTAAACTGATTTTGATTTATCCAAAAAAAATCCCCCCGAAAATTCGGAGGGATTTTTTTGTAATTATGATTCGTTAATTTTTATTGAATCACTACTCTGCACATGGTCAGTCTGTTGCCATTTCTGTCAACGATCTCAACCCAGTACAAACCTTTTCCAAAAGCACGCATGTCAACATCCATTCTGTCATAAGGCCTTCCGATGGTATAGTTTTTAACCATTACACGGTCGCCTTTAGCATCGAAAACA
>JBKJLT010000097.1:0-4829 GCA_046596765.1 Ferruginibacter sp.
ATAATAAACCATAAAGCCCGTCATAAAAACAGTAATGGAATAACTGCCTGAACCAGTTATTAAATATTTCAGCAGCGAAAAAACACTTATCAATACCAGTAGTACATTTAGTTGGGCGGCCAGGTAAGTATTGATGAGGATATGTTCCCAAAAGTTGTACTTGCTTTTGCGAAAAACCAGCCAGGTGATGGCTCCGGCCAATGGTATCATTAAAAAAATAAAAACAGCCTGGTAGTGGGATAAAAAAGAAGCGGGATGCAATTGTGTCCCGGCATGCTGCTGCAGGTTCTCAATATAATTACGTATATGGCTTACAATCAGCACACTGATAGCAGACATAATAACTACAAAGCTAAAAGGGCGGTCGTAACTAACGCGTCGCCCGGCAAGGTATTCTTCCAATGCACCTGCAGGGCGCTTTACCAGCTGATAAAAAGTGTACGGAAAACCTTTATCTACATGCAACACAGAATGTGGTATGTCATGCAAAAAATATAAAGCATTGATGCGGTGGGTGCTTGCCGCCTGCCCGCATTGGGGGCAAAACTTTCCTTCAAATAAACTATTACAGTTTTTGCATTCTACAGTAGCCATATCCAAAAATAAGTGCTTATGATGAATTTTTACATTAAATCTCTATTGATGGCGCAGACCTGCGGCCTGGCTTTCGTGTGTTTTCGTATCTCTATTGTTGGATTGTTTAGTGTGTAACGGAGATAGTTGGCACAGATACGCTAAACGTACTTTTACTGGCTGCATATTTGCGGATAAAGCCAGTAACTAAATACCCGCCAGAGGATAAAATTTTCTTTTATCATTGTTAATTTTTAAGCGGCGATTTTAAAATGCTGTACATTTTTCCAAACCTGGCCAGTGCCCTGTTATTTTCAAATTCGGTAATTGTATTAAACACAGATGGAGAAAGTATCTTTCCCGTTTTATCTATTATGCCCCAGCTTTCATCATAAAATATAAAAATTCCATTTTCGCAGGGAATTATATTTTTATAAGCGGGCTTAATGATTGTGTTTCCGTTATTGTCAATAATTCCCCATTTATCGCCAGCCTTCACTTTGGCATAGCCTTTATTAAACGAATCGCAACTATCGAATTGTGGTTTGATGACCATATCGCCTTTTGTATTTACAAATCCCCATTTCTTATTTTCCCTTACAGCCAGTTTACCTTCCCTGGTGAATTTTAAAAAATCAACTCCATCAAGTTTTTTTATCGTTTCACCTTTTGTGTTTAACATTTCATAAACGCCGCCGCGGTTTATTATGGCTGCGTCTTCCCAAAAACTCCACGCCGCTTTGGTACTGATGCTGAAAGCCTCCTTAAGGCTGGTGTTGATGTAATAATAGGTATTGGGGCCGTTTATAGCGTTGATGGTTCCGAGTGCAAAACCCGATTTAAAATCGGTCAACGCATCGTACTTACGGGGTAGCTCCAGCAGTTTTCCTTTTTTATCCAGGTAGTAGTAAATGCTGTCTTTTTTTATCAATGCCAGGCCATCAATAAATGCACCGGCACTCTGGTATTCTTCAAACGGAATAAGAATTTGCCCTTTCGTATCAATATAGCCATACTTTGTTTTGCCGTTGATATTTTGTGTTACCCTGCTTATGCCTTCTTTAAATCCACTAAAACCAGTATAGTCGGCAGCAATAACTTTGTTTCCATTAATGTCAATAAATCCATACAAATCTTTTGATTTTGATTTATAACCTGCCATGCCCTCCGAAAAATTATAAATTGCGCTGCAGTCTTCTATATCCTTTATTATTTTTCCGTTAATATCAACAAGTGCATAAGGGAACTCTGTATCTGCCTCAACAGCATACCCATCCTTAAAGGTTTTAGTGGTTGTACCAGATTTATCAATGGTTCCAAAATCTTTACCGCTTTTATTGATGTAATGATATTTGTCATCGGTCATTTTAACCCATGCACCACCGCTTTCATCAAACCCGAACGCAGATAAATAAACCGGGTTCACTGCCCATTTACCTGATTGATCAAGATAACCATACCGGTTTGTTTCGGGATCTTTTGCGTAAGCCAGTCCGTTCTCAAAAGCTGATATGGTTTCATAGATTAACGGAATTACTTCTTCTCCCTTTTTATTAATATAGCCATATAGAGTTTTGTATTTTGTGTCGGCATTAGACTTGCCAACTTTTGCCAGACCATTTTGCTGAAAGTAATCGGCCTGATCGAATTTTGTTATAATAACTTCATTGCCTGTAGCATCCAGGTAGCCATATTTGCTGTTTACTCTGCATAGTATCATTTTTTCGGCAGAGCCATTTAAGGTATATACCGATTTCGGTTTATCAAAAAGCCAGTTTCCTTTCAGGTCTATAAAACCATATTTACCGCCATCTTCAACCAGGGCCACGCCATCTTGTGCGTTAAACTGAAAACTCTTGTAAATAGGTGGTATCATTTCTTTACCTGTAGCATCTGTTAAACCCCAGTTGTAATCCTTTTTCACGGCAATCAGGTTTCCATATATGATAACAGAATAATTTTCTATTGGTATTATCAGCTTGTTTTGAGTGGTTACAACTCCATAGCTTGTTTTATTGTTTTCGTATTTGCTGGCCCGTACCAGATTTTTACTGTTGCGGTCAAGGTCAAGTGAATTGTAGTCGCACGGGATAACCTGATTACCTGTTTTATCTATAAGGCCATATTTGCCATTTAATTTTATTACGGCAAAGCCATTTGTAAATGCAGGAATCCTTTCGGATGCGGTGAGCTTAAGCTCAAGCATTGGCTTTATGATTACTTTTTGATCGGCATTCATATAACCGATCTTTCCGTCCTGTTCAAATCCAAAAAGACCTTCGCCACAATACTCCAACTTTGCAAAAGTTAGTTTTGATTTTACCAGAAATGCGCTGTTTACCTGTGCTGATACTGCAAAAGGCATTAATAAAAAAGCGAGTAATAATTTCATTGGTTTTCGTTTTCATAAAACTACGAATTGTATGTGTTTTCAGCATACCCACTGTCGGGTATTTTAAGCGGTTTTACTAATTATAGAGGCGTAATATTATTTGGCTTTGCAGATATAAGCATAATTTGCCCAGATGCACGGTTCTGATGAAATGCGGTGTTGCGTTTTATGTTTTCGTACCTTAGTGCTGCCTTGCAAACCGACAGAACTGATACCGGCAACACCTGTTCCGAAGTATTTCGGGAAGTGATGCCCTAAACTTTTGCATTTGTTATTTAGGGTTGAAAGGGGACACTTGCTAGCAGTGGTGCCATAAAACATTAAGCAGGCACGTAAATTGCTTATAGTTCATCAACTATTCTAAAGTAAATACAATATGAAAAAAACATTCTTAGCACTAGCTGTCATTGCTTTGGGTTTTGCAGCCTGCAATAAAAATGATGATGGCAATTCTACTTCAGTTTCAACTACTGCAGTAAGCTCAACTGTAACTTCAGGCACCTGGAGGGTTACGCTCTTCAATGACAACGGTATCGATGAAACCTCCAATTTCAGTGGGTTTAATTTTACGTTTGCATCCAGTGGTACTGTTGCTGCTGCTAATTCTTTACTTGCAGTTAGCGGTACCTGGAGTACATCTGTTAGCGATAGTAAAGTGAAATTAATCCTAAATTTCCCTGCCCCGTCTGTAAGTGCCTTTTTAGATCTTAATGAAGATTGGCATGTAACAGCACGTACCAATACCAGGGTGACTATGCAACATGTAAGTGGCGGTGGCGGAGGAACAGATTTTTTAACTATAGAAAAGAATTAACTGAGTTTTCTGCACCAGTTTACAATTATCTTTCTTTTTCAGGCGACACATTATCCTTTATTTTGTGTTGGCTTGTATGCACATCGCTTTGGGTTGCACCCGGTGTGCCAGTTAGTGCAGTAGTATTTGATAATTTATTCACCAATGGTGAAGCCATAACATTAAAACCCTGGGAACGGCCAATAACCAACAAGCACTACTGCTTTAAACGGCGCAGGATAATTTTATAAAAGATAAACAGCCGGATACTCAATATGCAGGCGATACAGAACAGAAATGCAGCAATGAAAAATGCCGACAAACTATAATTTTCGAATAATGTTAATAGCATCCACAAAATAAATAAGATAGTAATTGCTGAATCTACAAAACGACTAATAATATTCATAATTCCCAATTTAAAGCATCAAATAAATATCCACACATAATATTGTAAGGCAGAATTAAACAGGATTGGTCTGTTATTCGATGGGGGAATCTGAGTAGTTTGGATGAGTAAAGTAGACAGAATATATGAATAATGCAAATTCAAAAAAAAATGTCAGAGGTTCAGCGGGAATTTATAATTTTATAAAAAACAAATTATGCCTGACGAAGAAAGCCAACAGGGCGCAATATGGCCTATGCCAAAATTCATGTTCGAAGTGGACCTGGGAACCGATATGAAGGGTATTGCTTTTCAGGAAGTTTCGGGGTTGGATGTAGAGAACCAGATAATAGAATACCGTAAAACCAACAGCCCGCTTTTTTCGTCAGTAGAAATGCCGGGTATAGTTAAGTATGGAAATGTAACCATGAAAAGAGGTGTATTTGTAAATGACAATACGTTTTGGAACTGGCATAAAGAGATCGGCATGAACACGATAAAAAGGAGAACGGTATTGATAAAACTATTGGATGAAGCAGGTGATGTAACTATGCAATGGGAGCTGCACAATGCCTGGCCAACAAAAATAACCAGTACCGATCTTAAATCGGACGGTAACGAAGTAGCTGTTGATACGATTGAAATTGCTTATGAGCAAATAACCATAACAAACGGGAAGTGAT
>JBKJLT010000401.1:0-4447 GCA_046596765.1 Ferruginibacter sp.
GGTTGAAGCTTCCTTTAAGGAATATGCTTTATTAATATCAACCTTAGTATTTGCTACTTTTCTTTTTTTCGTAATCATTTTTTACAAATTTTAGGTTGATTATTAATTTTCCCAGGGGGCTTTACCGTCTACAGTTAATCCCATACTACGTGCTGTTCCGGCAACCATTTTCATGGCGCTATTAATGGTAAAAGCATTCAGATCGGCCATTTTATCTTTGGCTATTTCTTCTACCTGGTTCCAGGTTACTTTTCCAACTTTTACACGGTTTGGCTCTTTACTGCCGCTGGTAATTTTAGCAGCGTCCATTAACTGTACAGCGGCGGGTGGGGTTTTAATGATGAAGTCGAACGACTTATCAGCATAAACAGTGATTAATACAGGAAGCACTTTACCCTGTTTGTCCTGGGTTCTGCCATTGAATTGCTTACAGAACTCCATGATGTTGATACCTTTAGAACCTAAGGCAGGTCCTATTGGCGGTGCCGGATTTGCCTGTCCTCCTTTACACTGGAGCTTGACATAGGCGGTGATCTCTTTTGCCATTTTTTTACTTTTTTTGGTGATAACGTCCAGGCAATTACCAGGACTCCCAAGTCAATACTATTCTTTTAAGAACTATTTTGGGACGGCAAAGGTAGGGGTTTATTTTAGATTTTTGATAGCAGATTTGAGTTTTTTCAGAATTTCAACATTACTCTGAATTTCAATGGATTAGATTTCGAGTAAGGCCTATATAGTTTTTTTGTCTTTCAATATATCAGAAACACAGGGTAATTGAAATTGATGCAAGAAAAAATATATTACAATTTCCCTAACTTTTTTATGGCTGCATAAACAGCCTTAACCGTATTCCTGTCTAGGTCCTTAGCTTTTTCAGATAATTGATTATAAGGAATCATTAACTCTTCACCATCTTCTGATTTTCTTGAATGGAAACCCTGGCTTTTTTTAGTTGCTATCCAGGCACTGTGAACCTCTTCAGAAACTTTTTCGATATCTGGTAATACCATATATTTTTTAATCGTAAAAATACAAAAATTCAATTGTATTATTTATGAATTGAAATACTAAACTACATTTGGCACAATTAATGATTTGATATTTATAAACTCTAAAAAAATGAAAAAAATTACATTCTTTATGCTTGCCGCAATTGTTACTCTTTTTTCGGCCTGTGACACAATTAAAAATCTGCCCACTAATACATCTGGCGGCCTTTTTTCTTTAAATGGAAGCTGGAAATTATCTAGTACTACAGATAATAATGCCCAGGTTGGTACTGTTGTATCCATTGCACCCGCAATTGCAAGTGCATTTGTAAAATCATTTGAAAATAACAGCTATTGCTATCGTTCCGGTGATGAAGCCTGGAAGTCGGTAAGCAGCAGGCCCAGTGGTGGTTTTACTATCCAGTCATTATCCAGCGCTTGTAATGGTACAGCAACTTATAAAACAGGTGAAATAACTGTGCTTACTAATGATAAAATCAGGATCACAACCAAAACCATTGCAGATGCCAATTTGGTTCAGGAATGGAACAGGGTAACAAAATGATATTCTTAGTAAAGAAAATGCCATCAGATTTTCTGATGGCATTATTGTATAAAAAAGGTTTTGATTATAATACTAAAATTCCTTTTGCCTGCATTGTAATTTCTATTTTAGGCTCTTTAATGGCCGCAATTTCTTCTTTACTTTTCCCTGCATCTTCAGCATAATGTTTCAGCATTTCAACCGAGGTTTCTTTACGGGTTGCAATACCATCAACAACAATTGTTTTTCCGTTCATTGATAAAGGCACTAAAAAGGCATGATCTTTCATTTTAATCATCATGGCACCTTGTGCAGTTTCCATTTTTAACCAGCAACCTTCTGCTTTACAAACTTCTTTTACTTTACCGGTAACTTTTAGGGAGGCGGGTTCTGCGCCGTTTAATTTAGATGGCAGTTCGCTCACCGGAATTGCACCAGCTGCGGTAGTTTTTTTACCAAATACCATCCCTGCATTTGCCTCACCTTCGGGTGGTTGGGCCATTAAAATAAAGCCCAGAAACAAGGCCGGAATCATTAATAGTAATTTTTTCATTTTTTATAATTTATAATTTAAGTAAAAAGGCCACTTCCGTGGCTTTGTAATTTAAACAATTTTTTCAACCTGCATATAACTCAGTTCAACCGGAGTTGCCCTGCCAAATATTTTAACCTGAACTTTCAGTTTTTTCTTCTCATCATTAACTTCTTCAATAACGCCATTAAAGTCGTTGAATGGTCCGTCAATGATTTTGATGGTTTCGCCAATGATAAAAGGCTCGCTCATGGTCATTCCACCTGCATCGCTCATTTCATCTACCTTACCAAGCATTTTATTAACCTCGGCTTTGCGTAACGAAATAATATTTCCTTTTGATCCTTTACCATCTGTTAGAAAGTGCATTACGTTGCTGATGTTACTCATAGACTGAATCATATCATCATTCAGTTTTCCATCAGCAACTTCAATCATAATGTAACCCGGATAAAAGTTACGCTCACGCATTACTTTTTTACCATTAACAACTTTATAAACTTTTTCAACAGGTAAAAAAACCTGTTTTACAATAGTTGTCCAACCATTGCGAACGATATCTTTATCAAGGTATTCCTTAATTTTACGTTCTTTACCACTTACTACACGCAGCACATACCATTTACTTTCTTTCTCAGCTTTCTCTGTCTTTTCTATTATCGGTGTTGTTGCTTCCATAATCTGTTAATTAAATAGCGAGTAAATAAATTTCATGGCGTTACTGGCTACAAAATCCATAAGCCAAACCATTGCGGTAATTAAAAGGGTAGCCCCAATAACAATCATTGTTGACTGTTGTAACTGATCCCAGTTTGGCCAGGTTACCTTGTATATTAATTCTTTGTACGAATCTTTAAGGTATGCAGTAAATTTATTCATAATAAAAAAAATGTGCTAATCTGCTAATATGCAAATTTGCTAATTAAAAAAGCACGGGCACTAGGATTCGAACCCAGATCAAAGGTTTTGGAGACCCGTATGCTACCGTTGCACCATGCCCGTAAGAAACCCCCTCCGCCCCCTGAAGGGGGAACTGAAAAGAGTATAATTATTTAAAGAACTTTTTGTATTTGCCAGTGTAATTAGAAAACACAGACCCTTAAAAAAAGCAAAGTACCTAAGCTTTTGGCCTAAGTACTCTGCAAATATATTATAAAACATCCACAAAGTCCCCTTCGGGGGATTTAGGGGGCTTTTTATTTTACAATTTCAGTTACCTGACCGGCACCAACAGTACGGCCACCTTCACGAATCGCAAATTTTAAACCTTTTTCCATAGCGATTGGCTGAATTAACACCACATTTAAGTTAGTGTTATCACCAGGCATCACCATTTCTGTTCCTGCATTCAGGGTAACTTCACCAGTTACGTCTGTAGTACGGAAATAGAACTGAGGACGGTATTTATTGAAGAATGGAGTATGACGTCCGCCTTCTTCTTTGCTTAATACGTAAACTTCTCCTTTAAACTCTGTGTGCGGAGTGATAGAACCTGGCTTGCAAAGAACCATACCACGACGGATTTGAGTTTTTTCAATACCACGTAATAAAAGACCCGCATTATCACCAGCTTCACCTTCGTCCAATAATTTCTTAAACATCTCAACACCAGTACAGGTTGTTGATAATGGTTTTTCCATTAAACCAACGATTTCCATTGCTTCACCCACTTTGATACGGCCTCTTTCGATACGACCAGTAGCAACTGTACCACGACCAGTGATTGAGAATACATCCTCAACACTCATCAGGAATGGTAAATCAACCAGACGTGGAGGTAAAGGAATGTAACTATCAACAGCATCCATTAATTCGTTGATTTTTGCTATCCACTTATCATCACCAGCTAAAGCGCCGGTTGCAGAACCCTGGATGATTGGTGTATTATCACCATCAAAACCATAAGAAGTTAACAACTCACGGATTTCCATTTCAACCAGTTCCAGTAGTTCAGGATCATCAACAAGATCAACTTTGTTCATAAAAACAACGATCTGAGGTACACCAACCTGGCGGGCCAAAAGGATGTGTTCTTTAGTTTGTGGCATAGGACCATCTGTAGCAGCAACTACCAGAATAGCACCATCCATCTGGGCAGCACCAGTAATCATGTTCTTAACATAATCGGCGTGACCCGGACAATCAACGTGAGCATAGTGACGTAAGTCAGTAGCATACTCAACGTGAGCGGTATTAATTGTGATACCCCTTTCTTTTTCTTCAGGAGCACCATCAATATCATCGTAATTTTTTTTCTCCGCCAAACCTCTTTTTGACAAAACATCGGTTATAGCGGCTGTAAGTGTTGTTTTACCATGATCTACGTGACCGATAGTTCCAACGTTTAAATGGGGTTTATCCCTTTTGAATGATTCTTTT
>JBKJLT010000484.1:0-11867 GCA_046596765.1 Ferruginibacter sp.
TGGTACCAATATTAAAAACCTTATCAGCAGCAGTAACTGGAAATTAAGTGCCGACGGATTTTCTTTTTTTACAGAAAATAACCGCTACAAAATGAGTTTGGGTGCTTTTGATATCAATAATGCCAATGCCTCCATGCGTATAAAAAGTTTTACTGTTAAACCACAGGTTACCGAAGCTGCTTTCAGTAAAAGCCTGGTACACCAGGAAGATTTGTACAACCTGGAGTTTAATAATATTGAATTGAGTGATATTGATACCAGGATGCTTATAACACAGCGAAGGCTCGAAGCTGTAGCAGGAAATGTGCAACCGATAGTGAAAATTTACAGAGACAGAACAATTGCAGAAGATCTGAGCAGCAAAGTTGGAAAATATCCGCACCAGTTAATGCTAAAAATTAAGTTTCCTTTCAGCATTAAAAAATTAAATGTAAAAAACGGTATGGTGGCTTATACCGAAAAGGCTGATGTTTCAAAACAAACAGGTACGGTGTTTTTTAAAAATATCAATGGAACAATAGCTAACATAACCAATATAAAAGACCTGATTAGTAAAGACAATTTGCTTTTGCTGGATGCCACCGCCAGTTTTATGGGAGTTAGCCAGGTACATTCGGTATGGAAACTACCGCTCAACAGCGGCAACGGAGCGTTTGATGTATCCGGCACTGCAGGCTCTTTTAATGCAGTATCGCTGAATCCGCTTATTGAGCCATTGGGCATGGCTTCTATAAAAAACGGAACCATAAATAAACTTACGTTTAGTATGACCGGTACCGACCTGCAGGCCAGGGGAAATGCTACTTTACTTTACCGGGATCTTAAAGTTGAATTGCTTAAAAAAGATTCTAATGATGTAAAAAAGAACGGGTTAAAGAGTTTGCTGGCCAATGCACTGATGAAAAATAGTAATCCGCTTAACGGAGTAACCAGAAGCGATGAGATCAATTACGAACGGGACAAAACCAAATCTTTTTTTAATTTATTGTGGAAGAGTATTTTTTCGGCTGCAAAAAAAACCGTACAAAAACTTTAATAAAATACTGTCTGGATGTAGAAAGCTGTCAGGTTGAGCTTGTCGAAACCGGGGCCATTTGGAAAGAGCCTCTTTTATTATGAACCCACCTTCGACAAGCTCAGGCTGACAGTATGATTTTAAAGTCCAATCGGTATTAATTTTCATTTTATAGATTAAACTATCGAACTTTAAGGCAGTCATACAAAAGTTAAATTGATCAGTTAAATCTATTCCTGCATTATGTCTGTCTCCAACCGTTTAAATAATCAACATTTATTATGGCGCAGTGCTTTTGGCCCCATGGCCGAGAATGCTGCATCCTTAGATACTTTTTCCCCTAAAAGTCTTTGGGCGCTTTTGGTGAAAACATCATCAAAGCCGGTTGAAAAAATTGAGGTCACAAAGAACCCCGCTGATGAGTATGGTATAACAATGGCCAACCCCGGGGAAATGCAGAAAAAAATAAATGATCCCCAACTCAGAAAAAAAATACGGGAGCAATCGAGGGATGATATAAAGACGATGAACCTGCGCTGGCTGGAAACCATGGTTAACAGCGAAGCCCAGTTACGGGAAAAAATGAGCCTGTTCTGGCATGGTCATTTTGCCTGCCGCATTCAGAATAGTTATTTTTCGCAGGAGCTTTTACATATTATCCGCACCTATGCGCTGGGCAGCTTTGCCGATATGTTGAAGGCAGTGAGCAAATCGCCGGCCATGCTGCAGTTTTTAAATAACCAGCAAAACCGCAAACAAAAACCCAACGAAAATTTTGCACGTGAAGTGATGGAACTATTTACCATGGGCCGTGGTAATTATACCGAGAATGATGTAAAGGAAGCCGCCCGTGCTTTTACCGGCTGGGCTTTTAACCAACTGGGCGAATTTGTTTTCAGAAAAAACCAGCATGATGATGGCAGTAAAACCTTCCTGGGCAAAACGGGAAATTTTAATGGCGATGATATTTTGAATATGCTTTTAGAAAACCAGCAAACCGCTAATTACATCAGCAAAAAAATATACCGGTATTTTGTAAATGAAAATGTAAATGAAGAGAATCAGCTATGGTTAAGCAAACGCTTTTACGCAAACAACTATGATATTGCAAAACTGCTGGAAGACATCTACACCAGCGATTGGTTTTACAGCGAAAAGAATATCGGCACAAGAATAAAATCTCCGGTTGAATTGCTGGCTGGCATCAGAAGGTTATTGCCTATGCAGTTGCAGAATGACCAGTCGCAATTATTGTTTCAGCGGGCATTGGGGCAGGTATTATTTTATCCACCCAATGTAGCTGGTTGGCCGGGAGGAAAGAGCTGGATAGACAGCAGTTCTTTAATGCTGCGCCTGCGTATTCCGCAAATACTTTCGGCAAATGATGTGTTGGATATAAGACCCAAAGCAGATGATGATGTGCAAATGGGACAAATGATGGAGGGCGTAAAAAAAATGAAAGATGCAGTAAAGGGAGGAACGGCAACTATTAAATGGGCTGATGTAAATACCATATTTGAAAAAGTGGAGCGGGACAAATTGCTTGAAAGCATTGAAGCTACCGTTTTACAAACAAAAAACAAAGTGAGTAATGGGGTGATGGATAAATATTTGAATGCCGCAAGCAGGGAAAACTTTATTAAGAGTGCTGTTGTAAACCTGATGGCAACACCGGAATACCAGTTGTGTTAAACAGCCATTAGCTATAAGCCGTTAGCTTTTAGCTAACAGCCAATAGCTAAAAGGCTAAAAGCCTAAAATTATGGTTATTAAAAGAAAAGAGTTCCTGCAAATTGGTTCATTAGCTACAGCATCTATGATGATGCCGAAGTTTTTAAAAGCTTTTGAAAAACCGATGATGGTGCCACCGGGTAATAAGGTGGTAGTGGTTATACAGTTCAGCGGCGGTAATGATGGATTGAATACCGTAATACCGGTGCGTAACGATATTTATTACCGGGAAAGGCCAAAGCTGGGCATTGCAAAAAATCAATCTTTATTGATTACAGATGAGGTTGGATTGAACCCGGCACTGGAAGCTTTTAAAGGATTGTATGATGATGGCAGCCTTGCAATTATGAACAGCGTGGGTTATCCCAACCCCGACCGCTCACACTTTCGCAGTATGGATATATGGCACAGTGCCAGCGAAAGCAACCAATATGTAAACACAGGCTGGCTGGGCCGCTATCTGGATGCGCAATGCAAGGGCTGCGACAAACCAACACAGGCAATGGAACTTGATGATATATTGAGCCTTGCTTTAAAGGGAGAAGAAAATAAAGGGCTTGCTTTTAAAGACCCTAAAAAACTTTTCAATACCAGCAACGGAAGGTTTTTAAAAGATGTTAATGCCGATCATAAAACCGGTGAGGAAACCATTGATTACTTATACAAAACCATGAGTGCTACACTCAGCAGCGCCGATTATATTTATCAGCAGAGTAAAGTGCATCCAACATCCCAAACTTATCCAAACAGCAACCTGGGGAAAGATTTAAAGACAATAGCTTCGCTGATTTTGTCTGACATCAATACAAAAGTATATTACGTTAGCCTGGGAAGTTTTGATACACATGTGGCACAGGAGAACCAGCAAAAAAGATTGTTTACCGAACTGAATGATGCGGTAAAAGCTTTTACAGCCGATTTAAAAAGCAATAACCGTTTTGATGATGTATTTATGATGACCTTTAGTGAATTTGGCCGCAGGGTTACGCAAAATGCCAGCAACGGAACCGATCATGGTACTGCCAATAACATGTTCTTCATAAGCGGTGGCTTAAAAGAAAAAGGTATTTTAAATGCTATGCCCGATCTGGCTGATTTAAATGATGGCGATTTAAAACATAAAGTAGATTTTAAAAACGTGTATGCTACTGTTTTAAATAAATGGCTGGGTGCAAATGATAAGATAATATTGGGAAATAAATATTCTCTTATGAATTTTATTTAGAAAGCTGTTTTAAAAATTGAGCAGGAGTAAGAACCGGAACGCCGTTATTTTCTTTTTTATAGTCTTTTATATTCCTGGTAATGAAATAATCAATTAAACCCGAATCTTTAGCAGTGAAATATTGAACAGCATCTTCATAATCTTTGTAATCAGAATCATAAGCTTTTAAAATAGTTTGTTTTACCGGATTAATTATATCAATAAAATTTTCCAGCAGGTAATATATGGTTGCAGCTATATTCTTTTTGTTAGATGATAGCTTTGTTCCGATATACTGAACATTCAAAATAATAGAGGAAGAGGTATATAGGTTTATATCGTTTTCTTCACACAATATAAAAATGGAATAGCTGTCCTTGTAAAATTCTTCCCGTTTAAGTAAAACATCTAAAATAATATCTGCATCAATAAAAATGTTATAAGCCATATTTCTTCATTAAATGCTCTTCTTTAATTTTTTTCCAGTCAAACGGTTCCATTACTTTTCCAAAGGCTCCTAAAAGTTTTGAAACATCTTTTTGTTTGTTATTTTTTGAAGTAACATCATCAATCTTCTGCTCTAAAAATTTAGACACACTTATGCCTTTGGCTTTTGTGTAGCGTTTAATTTTTTTTACCTTTTCATCATCAATGCTTAATGTAAGTTTGGTTGTCATAAAAAATATTTTTATAAAGATACGTACAAAATTTAATGGTACGTACATCTTTAAAAAGCCTTGCATCACCTTCCTTACCCCGGGCCAAAAAAGAGAACATACTTCGGCAAGCTCAATAGAGGAAAGGAGGAAAAGTGATGAGCTAAACCCTTTGCTCTTTTCCTCCTTTGTTCTCTTAGTCAAAAAAAAATAACTGGTTTTAACTTACGCCTTTTTCTTTCATAATCCTGTTCAGCCATTTCAACATACCAAAAATGATGAAAGTTGCAATCAGCAACAACACAAAATTCACCCAAAAGAAATTGGCTTTGTTCTCATAACCATCCCACATGGTGGCCAGTATGCCCGATAATTTATTGCCGATAGATGTTGCTAAAAACCAGCCACCCATCATCAGCGATGTTAAACGTACCGGGCTTAGTTTTGAAACAAGCGATAATCCCATGGGGCTTAATAATAATTCACCGATCGTTATTACGCCGTAAGTTCCCAGCAACCACCATACACTTGCTTTTTCAGCACCATTACCGCTAACGTAAACAGCAGCTACCATCACCAAAACAGATAAAGCAGAGATGAATAAACCAAATGCAATTTTAGTAGCGGTTGATGGCTCTTTGTTTTTTCGCCGCAAAAAAGAAAAGAAAGCCAGGACTAATGGAGTTAATAAAATTACCCAGCCGGGGTTTATGGATTGGCTGATGGGTGTGGACCATAAAGTAGCTTTACCGTCATCAGCAGGAAGGTTTTCTGGTTTTACATTTTTAAAATAAACAGGGTAATTGTATTCTTTAATAACATTTCCGTTTTTTTTCTGCAACCTGAACAAACCATCATATAAATTCACAGAATCCTTTTTATAGGTAACGTCTTCTGCCTGTTTTAATCCCTTGAAAACATCTGCGGTAGTACTGCTCACCTGCCTGTTGGTATAATTATCTGCCCAAATAGTAAGCGCCGTACCATTTTGTTTAAATACTGCCCAAAACAAAACTACAGATGCAAAAATCGCTAACAGGGCACCAATGGGCCTTTTCTCCGATGCCTCTGCTTTAAAATAAAGCGATGCGTAAAAATAGATAACCGGAATGCAGGCAAAGATGAATGCATCTGTACTGTCTGATCCGAAAATATTTTTGGGTATAATCCAGCCAAGAACACCTGCAATAATTGCAGGTATAAATATAGTTATCACAATCCTGGAAAAAGGCATATCTTCTTTTGTCATCGGTTTTCTTATATCGCCCGATGCATAATGTTTGGTACCCAGTATAAAAATGATAACGCCCACGAACATACCAACACCTGCGGCTACAAAAGCATACTTCCAGCCCCATACAATGATAATGGCTGCGCTGAAAAAATTACAAATAAATGCACCAATATTGATACCCATATAAAAGATATTATAGCCCTCATCTTTTCTTTTTACAAATTCGGGAGTGCTGTATAAATTACCAAGCAGCGTAGAAATATTTGGTTTAAAAAAACCATTACCAAAAATAACCAGTGCCATACTAAGGTAAAGCATGGGTAAACTGTGTACCGCCATCAGGCAGTAACCGGCACCCATCATCAGCCCGCCGGCAATGATGGACCTGCGGTAACCAAAATACCTGTCGGCCAGTAAGCCCCCGATAAAGGGCGTAAGAAAAACCAAAGCGATGAACGTACCATACAGGTCGGATGCTTCTGTATTCGTCATGGCAAAACCATGCTCTACATTTTTAAGGTACAATAAAAAAATACCGATCATCAAATAGTAACCAAAGCGTTCCCACATTTCGCTAAAAAATAAAAAGGGCAGGGCCTTCGGATGTTTTGGAGAATTACTCATGCTGCTATTTTTTTAGAATGGTAAGTTAAATAAAAAAAGGCGACTTGCAGGCCGCCTTTTAAAAATATGAAATGAAATTACCTTACACCGTGCATCATTTTTTTAAGCACGGGAGTAAGTGAAAATAATAATACAGAAGCAACACCACACAATACAACAAACACCATAAAAAATTCAAATAAATTGTGAATGGTAACACCGGCAAAAGTTGGGTTTACCGCACTGATCTTATTGGTAACAAGTAGTTGTAGTTGGTCGGCTGTTGGTGTAACGGTTTTGTCTAAAACAGCCTGGAGGTCAATACCTAATTCTTTTGCTTTGGTAAATTGTTCGCCGGTTGCTGGTAAGATAGAACCCAATGTACCCGCTAATGCGTAACCTGAAGCATTTGATAAAAAGAACACACCATATAATAATGAAGAGAATCTTTTTGGCGCCAGTTTACCAACCAGCGAAAGGCCAATTGGCGACAAACAAAGCTCACCAAAAGTTTGGATAAGATAAAGCAGAATAAGCCATTGTACAGCTAATAAACCGCTGTTGCCCAGGTTTTTTACATTATGGGCAATGATGAAATAACTTAAAGCTATCAATGCTAATCCTATAGCTTGCTTAAAAGGCGAAATAGGTTCTTTTCCCTTAGCCCTTAATTTATCCCATAAAATACTAAATGGAATTGCAAAAGCAACTACAAATATGCCATTAAAGATCTGCACCATCGAGGGTGGCATTTGCCAGCCAAAAAAGTTTCTGTCGGTTTGGTTATCGGCAATAAAAGTTAGTGATGAACCAGCCTGCTCAAAAGCTGCCCAAAAGAAAATGATGAAGAATGAAACAATATAAATTACTAAAATCCTGTCACGTTCAATCTTCGTGATTGACCCATCAGAAATAATTAAACCCGCAAGTGTAATACCGCTGGCATAAATGATTGAATAGATAACATTTTGTCCAAAAACATAAAAGAAAAGCAGGCCTAAGCCAATAAAAGCAACCACAGCAAGGCCAAGCGATTTCGAACTAAATGACGCTTTTTGTGATTCTCCTTCTTCATAATCCGAAGCATCGTTTTTTGATGGTAATCCACCAATGGCTCTTCCGTCCGGTGTAACTACATACTTATCTTTTAAGAAATAAAAAGTAGTTACGCCTATCAGCATGGCTATAGATGCAGCCAGGTAACCCCACTTAAATGCATGAATATCTCTTACTCCGCTTTTATCAACAACATCACCCACTAAAGGACAAATCAACTGGCCTAAAAAAGCACCCAGGTTTATACCCATATAAAAAATGGTGAAGGCCGTATCCAGTTTGCTCCTTTCGGCTTTTGGATACAGGTTACTGACCATACTGGAAATATTAGGCTTAAAAAAACCATTGCCTAAAATAATGATGCCCAATGCTACATAAAGTAATGTTCTGGCCAGTTCAAGATTGGAACTGAATGTGGTAGCGCTGAAGAACAAAAGCATTTGCCCACATGCCATTAACAAACCGCCCAGCATAATGCAAAGCCTGTTCCCTAAAAACCTGTCGGCAATAAAACCTCCCAGCATGGGCGTTAAATAACACAAACCCAGAAAGCCTCCATAAATGATGGAAGACTGTTCTTTGCTCATCATTAACGCATTAACGATAAATAAAGTTAAAATGGTACGCATACCATAAAAGTTAAACCGCTCCCACATTTCGGTTCCAAAAAGAACCCATAACCCTTTGGGGTGACTTTGTTTTACTGCTTGTTCACTCATGATTTGTAGTTTTTAAATTCTTGTTGATGGTTTAGTTGCCCAAAATAGTGAAATTCTGTGGAGTTAAACCAAATTCAACATAGCTATTTTTAAATGATACTTTACAAAATATGGATATGTTGCTGCCGTTCTTAAAATATATTGTGAAATAAGCATTTAGAATTTTAAATTCGCTCACCATTAGATCAAGCATCATAAATTCGGTTTATTAATGAATATACTTTTAGTTGGCTCCGGTGGCAGGGAGCATACTTTAGCGTGGAAACTTACACAAAGTACCTTATGCAGCCAGTTATTTATAGCACCGGGCAATACCGGCACAGCAGCCCACGGCACTAATTTACCCATAGCTGTTTCTGATTTTGAAGCCATGGCCAAAGCCTGCACTGGCAGTAATATTGATATGATTCTGGTGGGCCCCGAAGAGCCGCTGGTAAAAGGCATCTACGATTATTTTAAAAATAAAAAAGGATTTGAACATATAAAAGTGATTGGCCCTTCACAAGAAGCATCGCAATTAGAAGGCAGCAAGGCTTATGCCAAGGCTTTTATGCAAAGGCATGGTATTCCCACGGCAGCATACAAAGAATTTACATCTGATAAATACCTGGAAGGTGTTGAGTACATAAAAACCCAATCGCTGCCCATTGTTTTAAAAGCTGATGGGCTTGCCGCCGGAAAAGGGGTATTGATTTGCCAGAGCCACCTGGAAGCTACCGCCGAATTTGAACTGATGTTATTACGCTCTAAGTTTGGCGAGGCCGGTAAAAAAGTGGTGATAGAAGAGTTTTTGAAAGGAATTGAACTCAGCATTTTTGTTTTAACCGATGGCGAAAATTATGTGTTGCTGCCCGAAGCAAAAGATTATAAAAGGGTGGGAGAAGGCGACACAGGGCTCAATACAGGCGGTATGGGTGCTGTGAGCCCGCTGCCTTTTGTTACTGATGAATTTTTGAAAAAAGTAAAAGAAAGAATAATTGAGCCAACAATTGCGGGATTTAAAAAAGACAAACTGGAATATAAAGGTTTTGTTTTTTTTGGCCTTATGAATAACAATGGCGAACCCAGCGTGATTGAATACAATTGCCGCCTGGGTGATCCTGAAACCGAAGTGGTAATTCCCCGCATTAAAAACGACCTGGTTGAATTGCTGATTGCAACTGCTGATAGGCGACTGAACGAAATTAACATTGAGACTGATGAACGGGCCGTTGCAACAGTGGTAGCGGTAAGCGGTGGCTATCCCGGCGATTATGAAAAAGGAAAAGTAATCAGCGGACTGGAAAAAACTCCGTTCGAGAACAGCATCATTTTTCATTCGGGAACAATTAAGCAAGGCGATGATATAATTACCAATGGCGGCCGGGTACTGGCTGTTACTTCATTTGGCGAAAATATTTCCGAGGCCGCAGAGCTGTCAAATTACATGCTGGAGCAATTATATTTTGAAGGCATGCGCTACCGCACAGATATCGGATACGAATTTGATTAAGCATCCTTTTCGAAGAAAAGCCACGGGTTTTGCATACAAAAAATTACAAACACATTTTTATTTCTTAATAGTTTTGATAAAACCCTTCAACCATATTTCTCTTGCAAATGATGGCAATGCAAAAGTTTCTGTAAAATGTTGAAAAATAAAGGGTTTGCCGTTGTTAATTCAAATAATTTCCACCAACTTTGCTGCCATTGACTAAAACCCTTCTTCACACAAAATAATATGGGCCTCTTTAACTTTTTTACGCAGGAAATTGCGATTGATCTTGGTACAGCAAATACACTTATTATTCATAATGATGAAATAGTGGTAAATGAGCCCTCTATTGTGGCATTAGACCGTAATAATCCAAAAAATATTTTAGCAGTGGGCAAAAAAGCATTGATGATGCATGAAAAAACCCACGAAAGCATACGCACTGTTCGTCCGCTTAAAGACGGCGTAATTGCCGATTTTAACGCAGCCGAGCTCATGATAAGGGAGATGATCAAACTCATTTACCCAAAAAAACCTTTGTTTGCCCCAAGCTGGCGCATGATGATTTGCATACCCAGCAGCATTACCGAGGTTGAAAAACGTGCCGTTAGGGATAGTGCTGAGCAGGCCGGAGCTAAAGAAGTTTACCTCATTCACGAACCAATGGCAGCGGCTTTGGGAATTGGTATAGATGTAGAAGAACCGGTTGGTAATATGATCATTGATATTGGCGGTGGTACAACTGGCATAACGGTTATTGCATTGGCGGGTATTGTTTGCGATCAGAGTATCCGTATTGCCGGCGACGAATTTACTGCCGACATTATGGAAGCATTGCGCCGCTATCATAGTTTATTGATTGGCGAACGCACTGCCGAGCAAATTAAAATTCAGGTTGGTGCTGCCATGAAAGATCTGGATAATCCACCAGATGATATTCCCGTAAACGGAAGAGACCTTGTAACCGGTATTCCCAAGCAGGTAATGGTAAGTTATCAGGAAGTTGCAGAGGCATTAGACAAAAGTATTTTTAAAATTGAAGAAGCTATATTGAAGGCACTGGAAACAACGCCTCCCGAACTTGCATCGGATATTTACCGCAGGGGATTATATATAACCGGCGGTGGTGCATTGTTGCGTGGACTGGATAAACGATTAAATGCAAAGATCAAATTGCCGGTTCATATTGCTGATGATCCGCTGAAGAGTGTGGTAAGGGGCACTGGTATTGCTTTAAAGCACTACGACAGGTATCCTTTTGTGATGAGATAAGCCGGTGGAATTAGGGATTAGTAATTGGTAATCAGGTTGCCAATCTTCACACCCAAATTCCTAATTCCAAATTCCTAATTCCTTGCACAGGTGCGTAATATTTTTCTTTTCATTCGCCGTTATTTTAATTTCATCCTGTTTCTTCTGTTGCAGGGTTTTTGTATTTATTTGATTGTTCATTACAGCAACTACCACAAAGCTGTATTTAGTAAAACCGCCAACCAGCTTACGGGTAAAATAAACGAAAAGTACAACGGCATAACTTATTATTTTCAGCTTAAAAAAACAAACGATTCGCTGGTTGCTGCCAACGAAAAACTGTACAATAAATTAAAAGCCGATTTTGAATTGCCTGATACCACCAGCAATTTCATCATAGATTCTCTTAAACAGGATTCAATAGAACAGTTCAGAAGATATCATTATTTTCCTGCCAAGGTTGTTTATAACTCTGTAAATGCACAAAATAATTTTATCGTTTTAGGCAGAGGTGCATCTCAGCAAATTAAAGAGGGTATGGGAGTTATTGATCCCAACAGTGGTGTTGTAGGCATTGTTACCGATGTAAGTGCCGACTATGCAGTAGTTATGAGTCTGCTGCATAAAGACAGTCACCTGAATGGAAAATTTTTAAAGGGAAATGAAAGTGGTGTATTAAACTGGGATGGTAAAATACCCAATATTATTTCATTAACAGGCATTTCAAAAGGCAGTAAAGTTGTAAAAGGCGATACTATTATTTCAAGTGGTTTAAGTACCAGCAGCATCCCCAAAGGAATGATACTTGGCATTGTAGAAGAAGTAAGGTCAGATAAAAGCACCAATAATTATTTAATAAAATTCAGAACAGCGGTTAATTTTAATAATCTTGAGTATGTATATATCATAGATAATAAACAGGCC
>JBKJLT010000577.1:0-2553 GCA_046596765.1 Ferruginibacter sp.
TTCAAGCATAAAAACAAGCCAATAATGACTTTTAAACATAAAACAATAACACCATTCTCAAAAATTATCAAAAAATATTTTTTGAGAACTTAAAACCAAGTTTTTCAAAGAACTCTAATATTGACAAGAGCCTTTGTATTGTTCATGCTACCTGGGAGTTTATAATAAAGGAACTTGACGAAGATCAAAATGACAATACTAATTCATGAACCCTTTTTTTTGCAATTTTTGCATATTCTGGATTGAGCTCAACACCAACGAATTTTCTGTTTAATTTTTGAGAAACTTCTCCAACAGTTCCGGAGCCTAAAAATGGGTCAATTATCCAATCGTTTTCTTTGCTGCCGGCTAAAATACAAGGGACGATTAAAGCAGGTGGAAAAACTGCAAAATGCGCATCTTTAAAAGGTTCCGTATTGACATTCCATACACTTCTTTTATTTCTTTTGCTTAAGCCATCCTTTGTTTTTTCTTTTATTGCTTCAAAATCGTAATAGTATTTTTCATTTTTTGTCAATAGTAAAATATACTCATGTGACTGCGTAGGTCTATCTTTCACTGATTCTGGTTTACAATTTGGCTTATGCCAAATTATAATCAGACCTTAAATACCATCCATCATTTTGTAATGAAAATGCTATGCGCCATGGAAGTCCGATTAAATCTTTTGGCTTTAGGCCTTTTGGTGTATCGGGTCGATAACTCATTGCCCGGGCAGGATTTTTTTTATCAGTATCACGCCAGATACGACCACCACTTCTATACGCATCACCAATATTTAACCATACTGTTCCATCATCCTTCAATACTCTTTTAATTTCACTGAAAACTTGTACAATGTTTGAAATATAATTATCCAAAGTTTCTTCGGCACCTATTTGCCCATTATGCTCATAATCTCTCAAGCCCCAATATGGTGGACTTGTAACACAGGTTTGGAATTGACAAGGTTTAAACGCCTTTAATTCATCAATACAATTCCCTACGACTATCTCATAATTGCTTTCAATGTCACATACAAGCCGACTCATAAATGATTGTTTTTAGACAATACGAAAATACTAAAACTACGGCTAAAAAAAATATATAAAAAGAAGAGCTGGAATTACAACATTAACTTCGCCTTTCTTGGTGTCTCAGAACCACTTCTCCATAATCTACGCTTTAATAAAAGCTCAATAAGGTATGCCGTACAAGTGAGTGACACAACGATGTTTAATAGCGATAATATGCTGGTCCCACAAAAATGCCTCTCAAAACCCTATAATTCCTTTAACAATATCTTACCTTATCTTTGGCGATTAAAACTTAACTGAAAATGATGGAGAAAATTAACGAAGCGGTCAATTTTATTAAAGGCTTATACAGCGAAAGACCGGTTGTGGGTATTGTTTTGGGCAGCGGCCTGGGTAGTTTTGCCAACGAAATAAAAATTGAAAAAGAAATTCCGTATGGTGATATTCCGCATTTTCCGGTAAGCACAGTAGAGGGGCATAGCGGGAAACTTATTTTTGGTGAGTTAGGTGGTAAAAAAATTGTTGCCATGGCGGGGCGTTTTCATTTGTATGAAGGATACAGCAGTGAACAAACGGTTTTTCCGATAAGGGTTATGAAATTTTTGGGTATTGATACGCTGCTGTTAAGCAATGCTGCGGGTGGTGTAAATCCTTCTTTTAAAGTAGGCGATTTGATGATTATTACTGATCATATAAGTCAGTTGGCACCTAATCCTTTAATTGGTAAAAATTATAAAGAACTGGGGCCGAGGTTTCCGGATATGAGTGAGCCGTATAAAAAACATTTGATACAAAAAGTACGGGATATTGCTGCTGAAAAAAATATTAATGTTCGTGAGGGTGTGTATGTTGCGGTTACCGGGCCGACGTTTGAAACACGTGCTGAATATAAAATGATTCTTACCCTTGGTGGCGATGCAGTAGGCATGAGTACGGTGCAGGAAGTGATTACCGCCGTACACATGGGCCTGCCGGTATTTGCTATGAGCGTGATTACTGATGTAGGCATACGTGAAGAAGAAAATGTGATAACCCATGAGGAAGTTTTACAGGCAGCCAAAGATGCAGAGCCGAATTTTAAAGCAATATTTTGCGAACTGATTGCACAACTATAAGTACTATTGATGAAGCAGATTTTTGCCCTTATAATCCTGGTCTTTTGTTTTCAATTAGCACATGCGCAGCAACCGGATTTTATTAATCAAATTGGCGGAAGGGTAAAAGGTATCAGGGGATCAACTTCAGGTGGAAAAGATACGATTGGGTTTGTACACAGGGATGACAGAAAGGATTCTATTGGCATTTACTATAAATATCTTGATTCTATCCGCAGCATTGCCTTTGATTCATCCATTAACGATTTTGATAAATATTTTTCAGTTCCGTCCTCTTACATATACCTTGGCAATAACGGTGCAGCAGCCTATCCATTAATTTATCAGCCCCACGCCAAACCTGGATGGGATGCAGGCTTTCATCAATTTGATGTGTATCGTTATACGCTGGAAGGATCTAAATTTTATAAAACCAACAGGCC
>JBKJLT010000245.1:0-2669 GCA_046596765.1 Ferruginibacter sp.
CCTTTTCAAAACCCTGAATTTGATGAATATACTTTAATGAGCAGGGGCAAAAAACTATTTGAAGTTGATGGTGAAAAAATTACTGTTAGTGCCGGAGAAAGTATTTTAATAAAAAAAGGAAGTCGGGTGCGATACAGTAATCCCTTTGAAGAAGCCTGTGAATACTGGAGTATTTGTCTTCCGGCTTTTTCAATTGGTAATGTGCACCGGGAAGATTAACATTTCATTGTACAGTAATTGAGAGATTGTTTCGTTTCATTGCAAATTGAAATACCTTTTGGCATAATTCATGAGCAACTAACTTTACAAAATAAAACCCGGCATACATGTTTACTATTTTATTACAGATCGACAGCGTTGGAATTGGAACTTCATCGGCAGGAAAAGAATCTTTGTTTTCGCTTCTGATAAAAGGTGGTGTGCTGATGATACCGCTGGCGATATTTATGGCCATGGCCATATTCTTTTTTATTGAACGTTTGATCGCTATCCGCAAGGCCAGCAAGATCGAAGATAATTTTATGAACATCATCCGTGATCATATCATCAACGGTAATGTAACTGCAGCACGCAGTCTTGCCAAAAACACGCCGCACCCGGTTGCCAAAATGATTGACAAAGGTTTACAACGTATTGGTAAACCCATTGATGCCATTGAAAAAAGTATGGATAATGTGGGCAAGCTGGAAATTTACAGCATGGAAAAAAACCTGCCGGTACTTTCTGTTATAGCCCGTATTGCGCCACTGTTTGGTTTTGTGGGTACCATTATTGGTTTGGTAATGTTGTTACGGGAATTTGCCTCAGCAACCAATCCCTCTATTACCGATATTGCAGATGCGATGTATGTAAAGATGATTACTTCGGCAACAGGTTTAATCATCGGTATTCTGAGTTACCTGGGTTATAGTTATTTAGATACACAGATAAATAAAACGGTAAATAAAATGGAATCGGCCAAGGCAGATTTTATAGATATTTTGCAGGAGCCAACGAGGTAAAGGGGAATTAGGATTTGGAATTAAGGAGGAAGTTATTAAAGTAAATAAGCTACATAAAGAAAGCTCTAATAAAAAAGCAAATGAGTTTAAGAAGCCGTTTAAGGGATAATCACAATGAAGTGGATGCTGGTCCGCTGAATGATGTTTTGTTTATTTTATTGATGTTCTTTTTATTGGTTTCTACTTTGGCTAATCCAAATGTGGTAAAAGTTTCTAATCCCAAAGGTAAAAGCGATACCAAGGTGAGCCAGAATATTATTGTAACGGTAACCAAAGATCAGAAAGTGTTTATTGGTACACAGCAGATAGAGATGATGTACATCGATTCTTTGTTAAAAAAAGAGATTGAAAAGGATAAGCGCTTTATTGATACACCTACCGTTGTAATGAATGTTGATACAGGTGCCTATTACGGAATGGCTTTTAAAATTATGGAAGCCACTAAACGGGCCAAAGCCAAGCTGGCCGCCAATATTAAGCAGTAATAATAATCATCCGCTCTTTACCGTACATATCTTTTTTTATCATTACCGTTTGATAATGGTTGTGGAATAAAGCCGCTGTTTCTTTGGCATAATCCTCATGCGTTTCTAAATAAATTTTTCCACCAGGTAGTAAATGCTCTCTGCCAAAGGCTGCAATTTTTTCATAAAAGATCAAAGGTGAATCATCAGGTACAAAAAGTGCGAGGTGTGGTTCAAAGTCGGTCACATTTTTGCCAAGCTCCTCTTTTTCATTTATAGGTATATATGGCGGATTGCTGATGATAATATTAAACAGCGGCAGCGAAAGCCATGTTGATTCATCTAAAAAATCAAGCCCGATAAAATTAATATGTGCGTTGTGGAGCATAGCATTTTCTTTTGCCAATGCCAACGCATCGGTACTCACATCAATACCAGTTACTTTGCTGGCTGGTAAATTTTTTTTTATGGCGATGGGGATGCAGCCACTGCCGGTTCCAATATCCAGTATGGCCGGGTCGGTAAGTTTTGATTTACGGTCTTTTATCAGTTGCTCCACCAGTTCTTCAGTTTCCGGCCGGGGAATTAAAACGTGCTCATTCACTTTAAATTTCATCCGGTAAAACCAGGCTTCGCCTAAAACATATTGTACCGGTTTATGCAGCAGCAATTCCTGTAACGTTTTTTGTATCAGTTCATCAGCAGCGGGTGTAATTTTTTTTTCAGGATTTTTAAGGATGTCGCTGCGCTTGAGAGAAGCCATCTTTTCAAATACCCAATCGGTAATAGCTGTTGCCTCGCTGAGGCTGTATATTTTTTGCAACTGCACTAAAAAATTACGGTATAGGTCTTTAATCATCATTAAAGCAAACATAGTTTATTTATGGTTGCGTATTTTTGCCACTTGAAAATTGAGGAACAATACATGCAGCGCTGCCTTCAACTGGCAGTAAAAGGCGCCGGTCAGGTAGCCCCAAATCCCATGGTGGGTGCGGTATTGGTTTATGATAGCCGTATAATTGGCGAAGGTTATCATAAAAAATTTGGTGAGGCACATGCCGAGGTTAATTGTATAAACAGTGTTGCAAAAGCTGACAAAAATTGTATTAGCCTAAGTACGCTATATGTTTCTTTAGAACCCTGCGCTCATTTTGGAAAAACGCCTCCTTGTGCTGATCTGATCATAAAGAATAAAATCCCAAAC
>JBKJLT010000300.1:0-4701 GCA_046596765.1 Ferruginibacter sp.
CCAGAATAGAATTGTGCGGCTTGAATTTCGCTTAAGATATTTTGAGATTTTCGGTAAAAGTGCCGATACTGTTGAAAAGCAACTCTCTTTTTCGCAAATTGCTGCATTAAGATTTGCTGATCAAAATGAGTTTATCCATTTAATTAACCTGGCATTAAATAAAGGGCTTTCGGCCGATGATATTAAAAGATCAATCAAAGACTGGCAGCCTGATAATTATCGGGTTTAACAAAAAGTTTGCTCAATAAAATACGGGGTTTTATCTTTAAACAATTAGCCCATCCCCCAAACTAAGCGTATTTTTGCAGCTATGCAACAAATTAATATACCGCTTATTTTAACCAGTCTTGGTTTTGAAGGCTTGAATGAAATACAGCAGGCTTCGCTGGAAGCCAATGCGAAAAATGATAATGTAGTTTTATTATCTGCAACCGGTTCTGGTAAAACACTGGCTTTTTTATTGCCCTTGCTTGAAACACTTGACCCCGAAATTAATAATGTACAGGCGTTGATAATTGTGCCAAGCCGTGAACTGGCCATACAAATTGATGATGTGTTCCGTAAAATGCAAACGGGTTTTAAAGTTACTCTTTGCTATGGCGGCCACAAACGTGAAACCGAAGAAAATAATTTAAAAGAAGCTCCTGCATTAATTATTGGCACTGCAGGCCGGCTTGCCGATCATATCCGCCGCAATAATTTCGACCTGGATAATATTACTACACTGGTGTTGGATGAATTTGATAAATCTTTGGAGTTGGGCTTTACCGAGGAAATGTCTTTCATTGTTGGTTCGCTTAAAAATGTTAAAAAGCGAATACTTACTTCAGCTACTTATGCTGTACCGGTTCCTGCTTTTATTGGTTTAAAAGATCCTGTTCGTCTGGATTTTTTAATTGAAGGTGACCAGCCGGAAAATATGCTGGAGGTAAAAACTATGCATAGCCCCGATAAGGATAAGATTGATACGCTGTTTAAATTGATCTGTTATTTGGGTAACCGTTCAACGGTTGTGTTTTGTAATCACCGGGTGGCAGTTGAACGCACCAGTAATTTGTTAACTGAAAAAGGAATACTGAATGTTTTTTATCATGGAGGCATGGAGCAACAGGAAAGAGATGCAGCACTTTGCAAATTTCGTAATGGCACCAGTAATATTTTAGTTACAACCGATCTGGCTTCCCGTGGGTTGGATATTCCCAACATCCGTTACATTGTTCACTATCATTTGCCCGATACTGAAGATGCATTTACACACCGCAATGGCCGCACAGCCCGTATGGATGCCAGCGGCACAGCTATACTAATTTTATCGGAAGAAGAAAAAATACCCGCCTATGTTGGCGATGCAAGTGAAGTAGAAATAACCGAAGAACATCCCATACCGGAAAAACCAAAATGGAGTACCTTGTTTATTGCAGCTGGTAAAAAAGATAAAGTGAATAAGATAGATATTGTAGGCTTTCTTTCTAAAAAAGGCGAACTAAAGCAGGAAGATATTGGTATTATTGAAGTGAAAGACTTTTTTAGTTTTGTGGCCGTACGTAAGGTGAAGGTTGGGCATGTGTTGGAGCTGATTAAAAATGAGAAGATAAAGAATAAGAAAGTGAAGATTGAAATAGCACGATAAAAACGCTGATGCCGCAGATTTTGACGGATTAACGCAGATTTTTGCCTTCGGCAAAATAGAATTTGCCCCTGATGCACGGAATCACAGAATTGAAGGCATGTATTTTTCAGTGGTTCAGTGCCTCAGTGGCAAAAAGACATTTCCGCAGGAAAATTATTCCTCCTTCTTCAATGTTGCAATATCATCCATTAACCGCTCCATTTCCAAAGCAAGCGTACCATTGTAAACACCTCTAATGCGGCGGTGCGTATCTACCAGTATAAAATTCTCAGTGTGTAAAAACTCGTTGCCCGTTTGATAATAACCGATTGTATCACCTGCAAAATATTGTTTTTTGGCAAGTGCATAAATCTGGTCTTCCTTGCCGGTTAGTAAATGCCATTTGCCGCTGATGATTCCTTTTGCTTCGGCATATCTTTTTAAAACGGGTACGCTATCCATTGTTGGAGTTACTGAATGTGAGAGCAATAAAACGCCATCATCATTTTTATATTTTTCCTGCAAGGTGCTCATATTGGTCGTCATCATTGGGCAAATACTACCGCAACGGGTAAAAATAAAATCGGTTACATAAATTTTACCTTCTACGTCTTTTTCGGTAACGGTTTTGCCATCCTGATTGATGAATGTAAATGAAGGAATAGTATGTATGCTTTTGTAGGCAGGGTCGCCGGGTTCAATCCATTCAGGAGTAAAATCAGGTTTATTGATGAATGGCAATGCCAGGCTTTTATCGGCTGGCTTATTTTTACAGGCCGATACAAATAGCAAAAGCACCAGCAAACTATTTTTTACTAATCGAATCATAAGGGTTTACGCATGTTTTTAAACCGATTAAACCATATTTTTTTCCGTTCTTGATTACATAGTTGGCCCTTACGGAACCGTTATCCCACCAAAGCCGCTGACTGCCTTCTTCCTGGCCGTTTTTATAATGAAAATATTTTGCCAATATGCCCGAGGAATACCATTCTTTAAATTCACCCTCGTACTTATCATCATAGGCTGTAAATAAAAATTTCTGCTTCCCATCGGGCCATAATCCTTTATGTAAACCTTCTTTTTTGCCGTTGATATAAAAACGTTCTTCCTGCAACAGGCGATTGGGATACCATTTTTTTTGTGTACCCTCTTCTACCCCGTTAAAATAAGAATCTAATGCTGCTGTATCGTTGTTTGGATATAATGTGTATCGGTATCCGGTAAAGAACTTGTCTTTATAAAAAATTGTATCCTGATGTTTGGTGAAATTTTTATCGATTGCATTAACATAAAAATGAGGAACAGTCTTAGCAATTTTTATTTCTGGTTTTACTGCTGTTATTGATTCTGCTTTTTTAGTATTGCACGAAAACAGGAATAAAGGCAATAAAAAAAAGGCATCGCACGGCTGAATCAGTTTCCTGATGTACAAGAGTGGTTCTTCTTTCTTTTTACTAAATAGAAAGAAGAACCAAGTATCCTTGCCAATGAAGTTTAATAGCATTACCAAAGCCGGGTTAATAAAAAATTACTGCGTTACTGTTCCTGCTGTTCCATAAAATCCGTTGCCGTTCAGATATGGTGCAGCCGTTGTAAAATGGTAATGATACATGCCTGCAGGATAATCAACTGTTACATGCGTGTGGCCATGATAAACATCCAGTCCGGTCGGATCACTTCCACTCTCTTCTTTTGGCCCGTAAACTGGAAATCCATCTAACAGAAAGCCCATTAAAGAAGCCGGAGTTGCTTTAACTGTTGTTAAGTATTTAGGCTCTACATGGTAGTGATACATGCCTGACATTTGAGGATGCCCCCACCACTGATCAAAGCTGTTCATCTCGTTGGTTAATGGAGAACCACCGGCTGCATACTGATTAAAGAGCGGAATGCCATTTAGTGCAATACCAATCACTCCTCCGGGTGTTGCAGCATGTGTAGCTGCCACCACAGGGTTTACTGGTATTACCATCGTAATATTTTGTGTAGTAATGGTATTGGGATTTTTCACAAAAGTTCCCCCGCCAAAAGTTGTACCGCTAAAGTTTTCGTACAGTGCGTTTGCTATTGGGTAGTAAATACTTTTATGATCGGGTAAGGCATTACATTTAATAGTTACCAAAGTACCATTAAAAGTAATACTGGTTGCGCCGTAAATTTTATTATAAACCGGTGGTAAAGTTGGGCCGCCGCCACCACTGTTTACTGTTAATGCTAACGTGCAGCTTTGGCCGCCAAAACTAATGGCAAAATTTGCTGTACCTACAGCAGTTGGTGTGCCGCTTACACTGTAAGAAAGATTACCAGTTCCGCTTGCCAATGTACCTGCCATTAATGTTGCTGTTAAACCGGTTACACCTGTTGAAGCAATGGTTGTGCCAGCACTATATGCAATACCATTGCCACCATTATAAGGAACTGTTGCTGTTGCAGTATAAGCTACAGCAACAGTTGCAGTGGAAGAAAAAGAACCGCTTCCACATGCAAGTGCTGATATGGTTGGTAAAGTTGGCCCAGCTGCATTTACTGTCAATGCAAAGCTGCAGGTTTGTCCGCCAAAAGTTACCGGAAAATTTGCTGTGCCTGCGGCAGATGGAGTGCCTGCTACTGTGAAAGAAAGATTGCCTGTGCCGTTAGCCAATGTACCCGCAACTAATGTTGCGGTTAAACCTGTTACGCCGGTTGATACAACAGATGAACCTGCTAAATAGGCAACAGCATTACCACCAGTGTATGGAACAGTAGCAGTAGCAGCATATGCTACGTTGGCAGTTGCAACTGCATTAAAGGAAACAGTTGGGCAGTTTAATGCGGTAATGCTGGCTGTGACAGGTGTTGTACCTCCACCGCCGCTGCTGTCGCTGCTTTTATTGCAGGATACTGAAATGGTTATTACAGTTACAAGCAGTGCAAGAAATTTTGATTGCATAGTTGTGTTATTTTATGGTTTATTATTTTATTGCTTTTATTTAGAAAGATTAATTGAACGGATTGCCCCATCTTCTATCAACATAAACATTACTGCCCGATAAAGTTTTTATAAACGCAACCAGGGCCGATTGCTCTGCACCAGTAAGGTTTAGTTTTTG
>JBKJLT010000337.1:0-5880 GCA_046596765.1 Ferruginibacter sp.
TTTAGTATCAGCTCCACACTCATCAGCATGGTAACCAGGTTGCGCCTTGTAAAAAAACCATACACACCAATGAAGAACAGTGCTGTACTTATGAATAAGAGATGATATAGTCCCGGCTCAATCATTCAGTTTCTGGTTTTGATTTTAATGCGATCACAATACAACCGATCAATGCAGCCAGTAATAAAATACTCACCAATTCAAATGGCAATGCATAGCCGTTATCATCAACGCCCAGCATTTGATTACCGATATTTGCAACAGTTGGTTCAATGGCCTTGTTATTAGTTGGTGTGAATGGATGTTGTACCAACTGCAGCATTACCAATGCCAGTCCGCAAAAGGCAGCAAGGGCTGCAAGTAACTGCCTGCCTGGTTTTTGTTTAGGCAATTGCTCCCCTGCCTGTTGCGTAAGAAAGATTGAAAAGATAATGAGCACCACGATGCCGCCAACATAAACCACAATCTGCACTGCTGCTATAAATTCATACTGCAGCCAGAAATAAATGCCTGCAATACCAATTAAAGTAAATAACAAATAAATAGCAGCCCTGAAGATCATCCGGGTTGTAACCGCAAGCGCCGCACTTACCAGAGTAATTGCAGCCAGCAAATAAAATATAATTGTTGATCCGCTCATTATTCTATGCCTTCTCTTATTTTAGATTCAGGTTTGTTTAAAATTTTTGTCAGGTCGGCCCTGTTGAAAACGCTATGCTCAAATGTTTGTGCCATCTTAATTGCATCCGTTGGACAGGCGATAATACACAAATTACACATGGTGCATAATTCCAGGTGATACACAAATTTATCAAGCGCTTTTTTCTTTTTACCTTCTGGTGTAATATCAAATTTGGTAACAATTTTAATGGTTGCATTCGGACAAGCAAGTTCACAGGCCGTACAACCGGTGCAGGCATGTTCATTGTGTTCATCATGTATCAGCACCACTTCACCTTTAAATCTATCCGGGAGATTTAAAGTATCCCTGTTATCGGGGTATTCCTGTGTGATGATCTCTTTATGATGAGTAAAATAATAACCGGTGCGGCGCATGCCGACCAAGAGTGATTTAACTCCAAAAAAAATATCCTTAAAATATCTTACTATAAACATAAAGAAGTTTAGAAGTTTAGAAGTTTAGAAGTTTAGGGCTTTCTACCCCTAAACTCTAAACTTCTAAACCAATTTTTTAAAAATGCCAACCCAAAATCGCAATCGCTGTTACCAATAATAAATTGAACATGCTTATCGGTAATAAATATTTCCATTCCAAAGTAAGTAACTGGTCAATACGCAAACGGGGAAATGTCCACCTGAACCACATGATCACAAAAATCAAGAAAAAAGTTTTTCCAAAGAACCAGATACTGGATGGTATATAATCCATCACGTGATTAAATGCTTGCCAATGGCCGATGTGAAAGGGCATCCAACCACCTAAAAACAAAGTAGCACCGATTGCACAAACAATAAACACGTTTATATATTCTGCTAAAAAAAACAAAGCGAATTTCATTCCTGAATATTCTGTATGAAAACCTGCTGTTAATTCAGACTCTGCTTCTGCCAAATCAAATGGCGCCCGGTTTGTTTCTGCTGTTACTGCAATAATAAAAATCACAAACGAAATAATTACCGGAATATGTCCTTTAAATATCCACCAGCCATTGGCCTGTGCGTTGATGATGTCGTTGATATTTAAACTGCCAGTCAATACCACAATGGTAAGTATTGATAAGCCTGCCGATAATTCATAACTCACGATTTGTGCACCGCTACGCATAGCGCCCATCAAAGAATATTTATTATTACTTGCCCAGCCAGCCATTAAAATACTGATGACCATGATGGATGAAACTGCTGATATATATAATACACCGATATTGAGATCCCAGAGTTGAAAATTCTTTGCAAAAGCAATGGGTGCCATCAACAACATCGCAACAATCATGGCAATGAACGGCGCCAGGTTAAATAAAAATTTATCTGCACCGTTTGGTGTCAGGCCTTCTTTCACCAACAGTTTTAATGTATCTGCCAAAGATTGCAACATGCCTTTAGGGCCAACGCGATTTGGTCCCAGCCTTATCTGCATCCATGCTGCCACCCTTCTTTCCATCAATACCAGCACCAATCCCAGCGTGGCAAACAAACCAATCACAGCAATACCTGCAATGACCATTTGAAATAACAATGCCCATGTTGGACTGAAGGTTTCATTCAGCCAGTTTTGAATAATGGTTGCTATGTCAGAAAAACTTGGCATTGTGTTTCTTTCCCCTAAAAGAGAAAATGAAAATTATTTTTTATTTTTTGTACCGAACATTTGTAATGGTATTAAGCTTCATTGGCGTCGCACTCTACAACAAATCTTTTTTGTACATTAATTGCGTTTTGCACATCTCCGCTCCGGTCTTCACAAGTTCCCCCTTTCCTTCGACGATGCTCAGGACTGGCGGAGGGGGTTCGTTACCTGTCTATATCCGGTATCACCAAATCCAATGTTCCCATCATCGCAACCAGGTCTCCCAACTTGCTTCCTCTTGCCATGTGATCAAGCGCTGAAAGATTTGAAAAACCAGGTGAACGGAATTTTATTCTGTAAGGTGTCATGCCGCCTTCGCTTACGATGTACACACCAAACTCTCCTCTTGCGGTTTCCACCCTTTGATAAAATTCTCCCTTGGGTAATTTTAAAACGGCTTTTGTCTTTGCCTGAAAATCACCTTCGGGAATATTATCAATCAGTTGTTCTATTATGTTAATAGATTGATGTAGTTCTTTTATCCGCACCATATAACGTGCTAAAGAATCTCCATCGGTTTCAATCACTTCTTCAAACTGTACTTTATCATATCCATCATAAGGATATAATTTTCTTATGTCGCAACTAACACCGCTTCCCCTGCCTGTTGGACCGGTACATCCAAAAGAGATTGCATCTTCCTTTGACAAAACACCAACACCCTTCATACGGTTTTGAAAAATAATATTGCCCGTAACCATTTCATCGTATTCATGCACTTTTGATTTAAACAAGCTGATGAAAGCTTTTACTTCCTTCTGAAAATCGGGATGCAATTCCTGCATTACACCGCCCGGTACCATATAATTCATTGTTAACCTTGCACCGCAGGTTTTTTCCATAATGTCATTGATGGTTTCTCTTTCTCTGAAGGCATGAAAGAAAGGTGTAAAAGCACCGATATCCATAGCCATGGCACCCCACCACAATTCATGCGATGCAATTCTTGTCAGTTCTGCCATGATAACCCGTATCACCTGCGCTCTTTCGGGCACATCAACCTGCAAACCTTTTTCTACCGTTAACGCACAGGCCTGGTTATTTATATGTGCCGAAAGATAATCCATGCGGCTGGTAACATAAATGAATTGCCGGTAGGTTAAACTCTCACACATTTTTTCAATAGAGCGATGTATATATCCAAGATGCGGTTCAACTTTTTTAATAGTCTCACCATTCAGCGTGATCACCAGGTGCAATACACCATGTGTTGCAGGATGCTGAGGTCCTACATTGATGATCAGATCACCTTCGGTTGTCGTGCCTATTTCTTCAAACATACCCCTAGCCCCTAAAGGGGGGACAATTGTGTTTTATTATTAAAAATTAATTCGTCGCTTCCTTCTCCTCCTTAGTTCCCCCTTCAGGGGGCGGAGGGGGTTTCCTATAATTTTATCATATTAACAGCATCCTCAAAATCCTTCCGCATCGGATTTTTTCCTTCCCAACCATCGGGCAATATTAATAACCTCAAATCGGGATGATTTAAAAAATTAACACCAAACATTTCATACACTTCTCTTTCGTGAAATTCTGCTGTCTTCCAGATATGACTCACTGATTCTATTTCGGGATTATCTCTGTTAAGCACAGATTTGATAACTATATTATGACGGTAAACAGTTGATGTAAGATGGTAAACCATGGTAAGGTTGGTCTTAAAATCTATACAGGTTAAACAGAAAAGATAATCGAATTGCAAACTTTCATCCTGGCGAAGTTGTTGAGCCAGCGGTAACCAATCTTTTGATTCAATAGAAATGTTAAGCCACTCTCCCGTTTCATCAAAAGTGGCAGTAGCAAGCAGTTTCGTTATGCTGGTTTTCAGCTCCTCGTTATTCATACAATATTATATACCTGACTTTATTTGTTCTCTCGTCATACCGGCTTTTATCTTTTCCTGTAAACTTATCAATGCATGAAGCAGTGCTTCGGGCCTTGGTGGACAACCGGCCACATATACATCTACCGGTATAATATGATCGGCGCCTTTTACTACAGAATAGGTATTATAAAAAAATGGCCCGCCGCTGATGGCACAGGCTCCCATAGCAATCACATATTTTGGATCGGCCATCTGGTCGTATAATCTTTTTAAAACCGGTCCCATTTTATTTACTATGGTTCCGGCAATAATAATAACATCGGCCTGCCGTGGAGAAGCTCTGGCCACTTCAAAACCAAATCTCGAAAAATCGTATTTGGCCGAAGCCACCGCCATCATTTCAATACCGCAGCAACTGGTTGCAAATGTGAGCGGCCATAAAGAGTTCGATCTTGCCCAGTTTATTACATCATCCAGTTTACTCAATACAATGCCTCCACCGGGAATTTCAATAACAGCCCCCCCACCCCCCAAGGGGGGATTTGAAGACTCGGCATTATTTGAAGCGCTATTCATTAATTAAGAGTTACAAGTTATTAGATTAAAAATTTTTCTCTGTAAACTGTTCAATTTATCAGGCTCTGCCTTTCTTCCCCCTTGGGGGATTGAGGGGGCTACATCCATTTCAACGCACCCTTTTTATGTGCATATAAAAACCCCATAAATAATATGAAAAAGAAAATAACAATCTCAACTAAAGCTATCCATCCTGAGGCTTTTGCAACCACGGCCCAGGGAAAAATAAATATCAGTTCTACATCAAAGATTAAAAATATCAAGGCAAACAAATAGTAACCTACATTTAATTGTACCCAGGTTTTACCGGTGGTAGGAATACCACACTCATAGGGTTCTCCTTTTTGTGGATTCTTGGTAAATTTTGTAACAAACCTTGCAACCAAAACGGCAATAGACGAAAAAGCAAGCGCTGCAATAATCAAAACAATCATGGAAGATGCACCCATAGAAACTGAATTTTTAAAATAAAATTTTTTACTGTTCCAAGTTAATGAAAAATTCAACACATTTATCGCTGTAAAAATTTAATCCTTTTAATTTCAGGAGCTTGCTAAACAAATGGTCAGACGAGGGCGTCAGATCAGCAAATGGTCAGACGAAGACGTCAGACCATTTGCCTAACCATATATCTCTACATGAATATCTTTTGTTTCATATCCCATTTCCACAATTCTTGTTTTGGCTTCATCTATCATTCCACGCCAGCCACACAATAAAAAGTTAGCAGGTTTTTTACCGGCACACAATGCTTCATAAACCTCATGAACATAGCCACTGCGACCCTCCCAGATTTCTCTCGACAGCACCGGAATATAACTAAAGCCTTCCAGCGAAGCCTCCAACACCTTCATCTCTTCATAATACAACAATGTATCTTTTATACGGCACCCAAAAACCAATGTTATATTTTTATGAGGAATGTTTTTGTTTTTTATATGATGAGCCATACTGCGGAACGGAGCTATGCCGGTGCCGGTACATATCAGGAACAGATCTTTATCTAGTGGTTCTTTTAAAATAAAAACTCCCTGTGCTCCACGAAAGGTAAGCGCTGAGCCAATGGTAACTTCATCAAAAATATAATTGGTACCTGCGCCATTTTTATCCAATACAATAATCAGTTCAAAAATATTGGTACCATCTGGCCAGGAAGCAATGGAATAACTGC
>JBKJLT010000586.1:0-2943 GCA_046596765.1 Ferruginibacter sp.
TTGTAAAAAAATTCCATCCTGTAGCAAAGCAGGCCGGGCTGCAGGTAGATATGGCAAGAACCGGGGTTACAATTGCCAGGTCGGGGTTTGACCCCTTATTGAACTTAAACGGGGGCAATAAAACATTTGACGGCATCAATTATTATCAGCATCAATCGGGTTTTATAAACATACCCACCTGGTATGGTATTGAAATAAATACGGGAATAGAATATTTAAATGGTAGCCGCACCGATCCGCAGGAAACAACAGGAAAAACAAGTTTTGCCGGAATTACTGTACCGCTGGGAAAAAACTTATTGATGGATAAAAGAAGAGCTGCGCTGCGCCAGTCAAAGATTATGTTACAGGCTTCTGAACAGGAAAAAAGAGCCATGATGAACGACCTGATGATGGATGCAGCTTCGGCATACTGGGCCTGGGTGCAATCTTATCTTATTTACAATACTTATAGTGATGTGATTGCAATCAATAAAAAAAGAGTTTCGCTTGTTGTTATGGCTTACAGCAATGGCGATAGAGCCGCCATTGATACAACAGAAGCACTTGCCCAGTTACAACAATTCGAATATCAGCAGAACGAAGCTTTACTTGAATGGCAGAATGCAACAGTTTATCTCAATACTTTTTTATGGAAGGAAAATAATACAGGATATGAATTACCTGCTTCTGTATTGCCCGATAAAAAAAAGGAAGCATTATATGATAGTGTGATTTTTCCTGAATTGGAAACACTGATAGCCAATGCAAGGAAAGCTCATCCCGATCTAAATATTTACAATTACAAATTAAATGCACTGGATATAGATAAAAAGCTGAAGTTTCAGGAACTGCTGCCAAGGCTGGATCTTAAATATAACCAGCTTGGGAAGGGATACAATATTGCATCAACCACCGCCAAATCATTGTTTGATAACAATTACAGCTTTGGCCTTAATTTCAGTGTGCCACTCAGGTTAAGCCAGGGCCGTGGAGAATACAAACTGGCCAAACTAAAAATAACTGAAACAGGTTTACAACAAAACCAGAAAGAAATTGAAATCATTAACAAAGTAAAAAACTATTATAACCAATTGATTAATTATAAAGCACAGGTTAGTTTATTACAAAAAACGTATTCCAGTTATCAAAGGCTGTTAACCGGCGAAGAAACCCGTTTTTTTAATGGGGAAAGCACTTTATTTCTAGTGAACAGCCGGGAAAATAAGACACTTGAAACTTTAATAAAACTTACAGAGGCTGCGGTTAAATACAACAAAACTTCGTTTGGTTTACAATGGGCTGCCGGACAATTGTGGCAATATTGATTTGTGCCTATAATGTGATTCGTTGTTGCGGGATTTTAAATCATTTTTGCTAAATGTTTACGCACATCATAAAGAAGAAATAAATGCCCTTAATGATGAAGATGCAAAAGTTGATCTTTTAACCGAGTTAAACGTAAAAGAGCAGGCGATAAACCTTGCCAAAACATCCATCATCCAAATGCATGGAAAAATACGGGCGGGCCTGATCTGCACGGTTGGGTATATGACCTGAGAGATGGTATTATCAACCCTGTTTTTGATATGCCGGCCGGCAGTAATATAGATGGTGCTTTTTGAGTTAATAATTTATACCCTATAAAAAACATTTACTGCTTTTTTACTGTTTTCATTTGAAACAGATCTACTAAAAAGGCAAAAGCCAAATAATTGAAGCCAATTTTAATCGTACAGTCTGTAGTTTCGAGCAACCGATTTTACCGAAAAAATTAATAAAGCTAGAGAAAAATATTTTGTTCAATTCCTGCAATAGCAAGCTCTTTTGCAAGGTCATAAAAATTTTATTTAAGATTTTTTTATTTCAGCAATATCTTTTCGCTTGCCGATGATTTTTGTTTTTCGTTTTTTTATTTGCTTTTCTAATGCCTCTACGCATTGTGCAGCAGCTTCCTCAAACGTTTTGCATTGGGCACTGGCCAATAAATCATTGCCGGGAATTGCCAGTCTTATTTCACACACTTTATTTTCTCTGGTATCAGATTTATCCAGTTTGAGGCAAACCTCACTCCAAATAATTTCGTCATACAGGTGTTCAAGTTTTTCAACTTTGCTTTGTACAAAAACTGTTAATTCCTGCGATGCCGTAAAATCAAGAGATTGAAATTTAAGTTTCATATCATTTAAGTTTTAGTTTTTATTAATCAGCTTTTTTATACAAATTGGCATTTACAATTATTGAAAGAATCAACCCATTATTGTATTGAAATACATTCCTGCCACCTGCTTCACGGGGCAACTGAACTATCTGGCTTAAAAAACCGCCTTCTATCCGTAGTTTGGAAGAAAAGCGATAGCCCAATAAAACCCCCAACCGGTTTTGGTCAAACACATTTTCATTTACATTTTTGCCAAAGCCAAGAAATATTTCATCATAAATTGCAGCATAAGGAGTTTTATCGCCGATTGTTTTTCCCTTCAATGGTATCTGCATACGGTACATATATCGTAAACGGTTCACAAAAAAATGATCATCTTCTTTTAATAAGGAAGCATTGGTATAGCGTCCTATCCATCTTTGCTCTAACATAAAGCGGTGGCTTAATTCAACGATACCCATTTTATCAGTTACAGTTGCCATTTGATAAGCCCTGTGTTCGGTAAACTGCTTGCCAAAACCATTAATGGGAATATCGCCATAGTTGAAGGTTTCTATCCAGGCATAGCCCGTTCTTAGCGAAACTTTTTGATTTACTTTAAAATTGATGCCTGTACGCAAAAGGCTTTGTTGCCAATCAGTGATAATATTATTTCTTCGCCATTGGTATTCTGCATGGATACTCCAGTTTTTATTTATGTTGAATGTACCGGTATAAGCATACCAGCCAATAGTATTCTTATTGGTAATGCGGGTGTTTTGTGCATTTGTAAACGAATAAGAACAAACACAAATAATTAAAAC
>JBKJLT010000034.1:0-11408 GCA_046596765.1 Ferruginibacter sp.
CGCTGAACCGCATAGCAACGGAAGTGGTGAAACTTCCTTTACTTTTAAAAAGAATTGCCGGCTGTAGATAAAGCTTTGTAATGTTTGCCTGGTGGTAATTTGCGGCTACTTTATCAATATCGGTAAAACTAAATTTACCTAAACCGGCACCCGCAAAAACCTGGAAAAATGTATTTCCCTTATCATTAATTGGAAGGTAATAACCAAGTCCAATTTCGGTAAGGTTTCTTTTATATTTTATAGTTACGCTATCAGGGCCTCCTTCTGTTTTTTCCCAACGGTAAGCATGTGCGGCCTGTATGGCAAAATTATTTGTAAGGGCTACAGCACCCTGCAGGTCGTAACCGCGGCTGCGGTTATCAATCTCTACACCATCCTTTTTTTCCTGCCCAACTGCGTTGGTTGAGTAAAGTGCCCCTATCTTGCTATCGCCCTTTTTGGTAAGCACAGGTACGTTATGTGCCGATGGACTATAAATGTAACGGGGTGTATTGCATGATGCTAAAATGAAGAGCATGCAGATTATTATCAAAACATGGTAAAGATTCCTGTTCATGACGGATTTTTAAATATGTGTATTGGTATACAGATTTGATTTTTGACTAATCTGCTGCATTGAATGAAAATTAAAATTACTGCGCAAATCATTTTTTTACTGCATTCTGAAAGTTAATGCAGCAAACTCCTCCACACTTAACGCTTCGGCTCGCTTTAAAAATATCTCATCCTGCAGCACTTCTGCAGTAAATAAACTTTTAACTGCATTTCGCATTGTTTTGCGGCGCTGGTTAAAAGCTGTTTTTACCAGCACCCAAAATGCCCGGTCGCTTTTATAATTAAGTGCTGTTGTTTTTCTCTTCATGCGTATAACACCGCTTTGTACTTTTGGTGGTGGGTCAAAACATTCGTTACTTACATCAAATAAGTATTCTATCTCGTAATAAGCCTGCATCAAAACACTCAGTACACCGTACACTTTACTGCCTTCTTTTGATGCTGCCCTTTGCGCCACTTCTTTTTGAAACATGCCGATGATACAAGGCACATTATCTTTCCATTCCAACACCTTAAATAAAATCTGGGTAGAAATATTGTAAGGAAAATTGCCAATGACTGTAAAGGGTTCATCAAAAGGTTTGTCCATATCCAAAAAACTCTGATGGATTATTTTATCCGCAAGTGCCGGATATTTTTTTGAGAGGTAAACAACTTTTTCTTCATCCAGTTCCACCGCTTTAAAATCAATATCAGCAAAACCCATCAGGTATTTGGTTAAGGCACCTGCACCGGGGCCCACTTCCAGCAAATTATTAAATGGCTCATCTTTTAAAACATCAATAATTTTTTTTATTACCGCTTCGTCTTTTAAAAAATGCTGCCCCAGTGATTTTTTATGTGTGTACATGGCTGCAAAAGTAGCGTAAAAAAACCCCTCCGTTATGAAGGGGCCGTTTTATTATGAGGTTAACTGCTGTTTATAAGTCTTCGGTTGCTACAGCTATTTAATTAATACCAGTTTTTGACTAACTACTTCATTGTTTACATACACCTGTATAATGTAAATACCACTGCTGTATTTATCCAGGCCGGTTAACTGAATGATATTATTTCCTTTCGCTACTTTTTGGTTTTTTACTAATACCAGTTTACCATTTTCATCAATTAACCTGATTTTTACAACAGACTCTTTTACTGTAAAGAAAGCAATAGATACATTATCTGTAGCCGGGTTAGGCACAATAGTTAAAGCAGATTTATTCAGTTGTTTGCGTATCACTAAAATATTACTGTATTGTACTTCTCCGGTTTTACTAATAACCTTAATGCGGTAATAAATAATTTCGCTGTTTACATTGGCTATATCATCTGTAAAGGCAAGGTCTTCTATTGTGTTTAACCTGATGGCTTTATTAACTATGCCGGTTTTAATAAATGTTATGTTGTCAATACTTCGTTCTACTTCAAAATGATCAAGTTCTTTATCTGCAATTACAGACCATTTAAGCAATACTTTATTTGTTTGCAAAACTCCGGTAAGTTGTAAAAACTTAACAGGTAAAATAAATCCCGCATAGCGCCAGTCTCTGTCGGACTGGGAACTATATCTCCGTTGCACCGTACATCTTGAACCAGGAGTGGCATCACCGGTAAAAGATCCATTTGCTCCCATACGGTAAGATGTGCCTTTAATATTGGTTACTGAATTTAAAGAATCGAAACGGTTGTCAAGGCCATCTCCATCCGTATCTAAACCGGTAAGTGTTACGTTATCATCATTTAAACCATTTAGGTTAAAATCATTTCCTTCCACCCGGTCAATCACGCCATCGGCATCGGTATCCAGGTCTCTGTAATCGGGTGTGCTATCTGCATCATGATCGTAAACCAATATACCTGAGCCGCCAAACGCTGCCGGAGTATTATCATAGGGTAGCATCAGTCCATCTCCATCAGTATCGGTTAATGTTGGCAGGTTATAACTTGCAGTTGTTTGTCCCTCTATGTTGTCTGGTATGCCATCATCGTCAGCATCTATATCCAGGTAATCCGGTTTGCCATCTGCATCGGTGCTTGTTACATTTAAAGCTGGTAATGCAGAAACAGATGTTGACCAGCCATTGGCTGCAATCGTGCCATCCACTTTACCATCAAAATTTACATCAGGTAAACCGGCTTCAATTACATCCACAATTCCATCTCCATCAGCATCCATATCATAAGCATTAGGGCGAAAATCCCTATCCATATTTTTATTGGGATAGCTGTCGGCAGTGCCATCTGCATTTGTATCTGTTCCGGTAATTAATAAAGCAGTTGCGTTAATATAACCATCGTGCAGGCCATCGCCGTTTGCATCGGTAAATCCATCAACCATACCATTATTATTGGTATCGGGAGCTCCTGCTTCAACTATGTCCGGTATTCCATCATTATCGCTGTCAAGGTCAACATAATTGGGTACTCCATCCACATCAAAATCGGGCCTTGAAAGTCCAAGTCCTGAATTGTAGGCGTTACTCAGGTTTGCATCAACCTGGTCAGAAAGTCCATCTCCATCTGCATCTATAAAATTGTCTATGCTGCCATCGCCATTTGTATCCACACCATATGCTTCTGCCACATCAGCTATACCGTCATTGTCACTGTCTTTGTCAATCATATTTATTTTGCCATCCAGGTCAGTATCAAACCTGTCATCTATACCATCGCTGTTTATATCCACCCGGCCTGCAAAGTCTAAATCAAGATAATTTGGAAGGCCATCGTTATCTGTGTCTCCATCAGCCTGGAAATTATCATTTATATAATCATTATTGTTATCTACAAATCCAGGATAAGTGGGGTCGTATGCATTGATAAGGCCGTTGCTATTCGCATCCTGGAAAGCGGCTGCTATATTACTTTCAACCCAGTCGGGTATGCCATCTTTATCTTTATCAATATCGCAGGAAATAGTTACAGTTACGGACTGACATGTGGTTGTATTACAACTACCTTCAGCTCTTACATAATAAGTTGTTGTTACCAGGGGCGTAACGGATAAACCGGCACCGGTGCCTGCCAAAGTAGTTCCGCAGGCACCCGTATACCATTTCCAGGTGGCACTGGTACCCAATGTACCGCCCACTACCGATAAGTTAACAGATATGCCCGGACAGATATTGTTTTTATTTTTAGTGGCCGATGTTGCTGCAACGGATAGTTGACTTACTGTTATCAGTTTAGTGATGCCACTGGTTGTTGCTGTACAAGGCCCTGCGGTATTTTCAATACGAACCCAATACGTGGTTGTACTGGTTGGCGATACCGTAAGTGTTGAACTGGTGGCACCAACTATAGGACTCGTACCAACTACTGCACCCGTGCCCCACTGGTAATTGGCACTGGTGCCCAATGTAGCGCCAACTGCTGTTAAAGTTGTTGAAGCCCCATTACAAATATCTGGTCCCGTTACGCTTGTTGGAGCTGCTGATGGTTGATTTACTATTACCACTTTTGTTACACCACTTGTTGTGGGGGTACAGGGCCCGGCAGTATTTTCAATACGAACCCAGTAGGTTGTAGTACTGGTTGGGGATACAATAAGCGTTGAACTGGTGGCACCCACAATTGGGCTGGTGCCTACTACGGCTCCGGTTCCCCATTGGTAATTGGCACTGGTGCCCAAAGTACCTCCTGCTGCTGTTAAAGTGGTTGAACTGCCATTACAAACATCCGGGCCGGTTATACTGCCTGGTGCTGCGGATGATTGATTTACTGTAACTGTTACTGTTACTCCACCAGTTGTGGCTGCACATGGTGTTGCTGTGTTTTCAACCCGAACCCAATAGGTTGTTGTACTGGTTGGTGATACGCTATAGGTAGAACTTGTGGCACCTGCAATAGGGCTGATACCTACCACTGCACCCGTGCCCCATTGGTAATTGGCACTGGTACCCAAGGTGGCGCCAACTGCTGTTAACGTTACAGAGCTGCCATTACAAATAGTAGTAGAAGGCGCTGAAATACTTGATGGACCCGTTGAAGGTTGCCTGACAGTAATCAATTTAGTTGTTCCTCCGGTTATAGCCGTACATGGTGATGATGTATTTTCTATACGAACCCAATAGGTTGTGTTTACTGTTGGTGATACAGTAAGTGTTGAACCGGTTTGACCAACTAATGGGCTTGTACCAACTACAGCACCTGTACCCCATTGGTAGTTGGCACTTGTTCCCAATGTTCCGCCAGCGGCTGTTAATGTTGTTGAGCTGCCATTACATACATCTGGTCCGGTTATGCTGGAAGGTGCTGCTGATGGTTGCCTTACTGTTACCACAACCGTAACACCCCCTGTTGCGGATGCACAGGGCGAAGTAGTATTTTCAATACGGACCCAATAGGTGGTTGTTGTAATTGGCGATACCGTAAGGGTAGAACTGGTAGCCCCCGCTATTGGGCTGGTTCCCACAACAGCACCTGTACCCCATTGATAATTTGCTCCGCTCCCCAGCGCACCTCCTGCAGCCGTTAGTGTAGCAGATCCCGGATTACAAAAAATAGTGGATGGTGCTGTAATACTCGATGGCGCGGTTGATGGTTTTGAACCGGTTAACTTTACACCGGGTGATGTAGAGCGGCAGGTTGGAATACCGATACTGCCTTGTGCTGCTACAATAAGGCGGTAAAATTTGCCCGTATCGGTTATTGCAATGGGGTAAATAAGATAAGAGGGCGAAGTGGCACCAGCAATATCAGCCCAGGGACCGCCTGCTGTTGGTGCAACCTGCCATTGATGGTCTTTTGGTCCGGGTAAAACGGTAGAATCGGCGAGTGAACCCACAAATCGAATGCTGTCTCCCAGGCAACCTGATAAAGAACTTGCATTTACAACAGGCAATGCATCGCAACTGCCATAAACAATATCGTCTAAAACAAAATCATTTCCACAACCTCCAGATGCATAATTTACAATTTCCATTATCAGGTTAGAATAGCCCTGTGGCATGGTCCAGCGGTATCCGAATTGTGTCCAGCTTGAATTGGTAGTAATAAGGGTTGTGGTATCTTCTACTGCAGTTAAGCCGGTAGAGATATCTCTGAATTGAATTTTAAATTTAGGGTACCTGAACCCTCCCAATGCATTACATGTATTTTGATAAACAGTATTGAAAGGAAATGCCGTCCAGAAGGAAAATGAATATTGTCTTCCGGGGCAGGATGTTGGTAAAGTATCCCTGAATATGATCCTTGGAGGCGCATCTCCGTTTACTACCAGCATTCTTCCCCCGCCTGTATGGTCGGTTAAGGAAATAAAGTTGGTGAGATCTGCATTGATTGCATTATTGGTTATAGCAAATGTATTTTTTGCAATTGGCTCTGTTGTGGTTCCGGTATAGGTGCTGCTTGATGTATTTGGTGATGATGGCAAAGTTGCTAAAAGCCCTGAGCCTCCTATTGCACCGGTACCAAAATTTTCTGTATACAAAACTGCAGTAAGCGTGGCGCATGCACTGTTTATTGGATCAACAGCTATCAGGAATGGCGTGGGAGTACCTTCGCCCACATCATCCGGCTTATCATTTTGATTCAGGTCGGGCACACTGCCATTGGTTGAACTATCTCTCAAAGGAACGTTTTTGTAACCATTTGCAAATCCTACGGCACTGTTATAATATATTACACCCTGCACAACATTTGATATCCTGCAATTTACCCGTATGGTAAAACTGCTGCTGTCAACAGGATAGTTTGGTAAATTCTGACCTGAAAATTGTAGTAACCGGGCATCTGTTGACCCGTTAAATGCAGGGTTTAAAGCAATACCAGGTGGAGGAGGTATTGTTAGCATGGTGGTAGATACATTGGATAAATTGCCAACACCATTGATCTTGCTTAAGCTATCATATACCTGTAAATTGGTAATGCCGGTTGTGCCATAATTCTTGATAACTATATCGTAAGATACGTTGTACTGCCCTGCTGTACCAGTAGTAGCAATAGAAGCCAGTTTTTTAGCAAGCCCCAAACCTGATGAAATTTGCGACATATCGCTTGATTGCACCCCTTTTGCTGGCGAATAAGCATAGTTAACATAATTAGTATCCCCGGTTACAGGGTCTATTCTTCTGTAAATACAACCAGGCGAAAAAGACGAAATTAAATCACCGTTACCAAAAGCCAGCCCCACTAAGTTGCTTGCGCCTGTAGGTCTTCGTATGGTATCTATATAGGTAGATGAAATATGGTGTGCCGGATTCCCGTAGCTTCCATAATCGGGTGTATATAATTTATTATCAAACACATAATACATCTGCCCGTTTGGCATTAGGGTTATATCGCCGCTGCTTACATTATATATGGTATCTCCTATACCGCCTGCGCCTGCTATCAAATCCAGCGTATCTGGTATAGGATCAATTATTTTTGTAACAAAATCAATTTTTCTCAATCTTGATTTATAGGGAGCCGGAGGATTGCTGAATTCCAACTGGTATGCATTGCCGGAGTTATCAAAAGTTATACCGCCAATATCAAAAACAAAACTTGCTACGGTATCTAATAAAATTGCAGCAGCAGGGTTATTAAAAGAAGCCGTAGAAAATGTTGTATCGGGATTCCAACGCCAAACATAAGTTTTTAATGTTGCAGAAACGTCGCTTGCGTAATCCGTCCATAAATAATATAATTTACCATCTTTGGGATTAAAAGATACACTGGCAGAATTGATGCTAAAACGGTCTTTAGCTGTCATGCTGGGGCTGCTGCTGGCATAAGTACTGTTGCCAACCCTTAACCTTGGGAAATATGCAGCCTTTAAACTGCTCCTCGATAAATTTGGCGAAGCATAATCAAAAAAGTAAAGAGAGTCGTAATTACGTGCCCGCCCGCCGCTTGGGAAAGTATAAAGAATAATTGAGCTTGTAGTGTTGCCACAGTTATTTCTACCAATACTAAAAGGCAAAGCATAAGTAGCAGGCTGTGCCATTAAATCGGCACTAAGATAAAAAAATAATGAAAAAAAAAGTATAAATTTTTTCATAGGATCGGTAGCTTGTTATTTTATCCGGCTAATATTTTACACATTAAAAGGATAGAAGCTGTTGAATATTGAATCGGTTGATAATAATAACGTCATTATCCCCCACTTTGGTATTTTCTACAAAATTTTAGTTGATAATCTACAAATTCAGGTAATTATTACCAAACCCTTATAGTAGATTTTAATACTTTTAAGAGGCAACTATGTTTTTATAGAAATGAAGCAGGCAATGGATTTACTGGTGAATTTTCATTTATTATAAACTAACACAATATTGCAAATACATATCCGTTATCTATTTATAACTTTTACCAGTAAAATCCAATACATTGAAAAAACTATACTTACTACTTGCATCAGTATGCTCAATCCATTTTTGTTCAGCACAGCTTACTGTTACCGGGTTCGCAAATAATCCAACCGTGTGTTCGGGCAATGCAACGCTTATTACCGCAAGTGCAACGCCAGTAGGATATACCGTATCTGCCATACCCACATCTTTATCAGGCAGCTACTATACCAATGTGCTGGCCGATGCGTTAAGCAGCAATTTTACACCAAGAAGTGCGGGCATTAATTATGATGATTGCAGATGGGATGGTATTAGTATTCCCTTCAGCTTTACTTATTACGGCAGCCCGGTAAGTTCTTTAAACATTAGTTCAAACGGGTGGTTAACATTCAGTTCAAGCAGTTCTACTACGGGTTTTGGATTTAGCTTACCCAGCGCCGGACAGCCTAACAATGCCATACATGGCCTCACAGGCAATTTAACGCTAGCCGCAGCTGGTGTTTTAGAGTATTATGTTGATGGATCATTACCTAATAGAAGGTTTGTAATAAGGTATGAAGCCGTTCCATTTGCAAGCGGCGGCGGAGCCGCAACTTTTGAAATACATTTACTGGAAACCAGCAACATTATCGAAATTCATACAGCATCCTGTACCAACACAACTTTAGCAAAAGCCCAGGGCGTTGAAAATGCAACAGGCACAGTTGCTGCCGTATCTGCAGGAAGAAATAATACAACAACCTGGTCGGGCTTTACAAACAGCTACCGTTTTACACCAGATGTTATTAATTACACATGGTCGCCCGCTGGTACTTTAAGCAGCAGTACCGGGTCGTCAGTTACAGCCACTCCTGCCCTTACAACTACGTATACCATTAATGCCACCAATGCTACAAATGCTGCTACAGGAAGTACTACTGTTACCGTTACAGTAAATGCAGGTTCATTTACTTTGGCAGGCAGCCCTGGCGGCATATCGGTTTGTCAAAATATAAGTGTAGGCACCGGTGCCACCAATTACCGTGATGTAAGCAATTGCAATATGATAGCACAGGTTACTCCGGCAGGTGGCTCGCCTGTTACCAATTCAATAAATGCCTGCACAAAAGTTGACCTGACCGCTACAAAAAGAGGAACATCCGATTTATACCTTTCCCGTAAATATGATATTGAGCCACTTGTAAGTCCTGCAACAGCAACAGCAAATGTTAAACTGTATTATTTACAAAGTGAGTTTGATGATTTTAATGCCAGAGCTACCGATAGTGGTCACAGGCTTTTACCGGTAGGTCCCGCAGATGCAACCGGCATCAGCTATATATTAATGCGCCAGTTTCATGGCACCGGAACAAACCCCACCAATTACACAGGAACCTATGTGGACTTTACAACCGCTACCGCAGGCTTTACTGTGGTATGGAATGCCACCCAAAGCTGGTGGGAAATTACAGTACCTGTTAACGGATTTTCAGGATTTTACCTGAGCAGTGCCAAATCTGCTATATTAAGTATAAGCCTGAATTACTTTAAAGGAACACAAAATGACAACAAACATTTATTAACCTGGAAGGTAAACTGCACATCGGATGAAGCGAAATTTGAACTGCAGAGAAGTACAGATGGATTAAACTTTACCCCCATCAACGCTTTTACTGCCAGTAAAATAAGATGTGCCAGTGCTTTTGATTTTACGGATGAAAACCCTGCACCAGGAAAAAATTTCTATCGCCTTAAGCTTATTGATGTGGATGGAAAAGTTAATTACAGTAACATCGTGTTGCTGACACAAAAGACCGCTCATTTTGAGCTGGTTTCTCTTAGCCCGAATGTAGTAAGCAGCCAAAACGCCATTTTAAAAATAAATACTCCTGTAAAAGAAATGGTAACAATTGTATTAAGCGATTTTACAGGAAGGTTCATACAAAACCAGGCGGTAACATTACAAGTTGGTTCAAACCAGATTCCTGTTCAGGCCATTGGCCTTGCTGCGGGAATATACCATGTAACTATCTATTCAGATAAAACAAAACCTATAAGTCTTAAATTAATAAAACAGTAAAAAAATATTATCCACAAAAAAAGCAACCGTCGATGGTTGCTTTTTTTGTGGCAAGGCGTTAAAACTTGCAAGTATTATTTCTTTACAGGCGTATTCCATTGAAATGAAATACCCGTATAATAATTTCTTTTTGGTGCTGCATTATAATAACGGCCGGCTGCTGCATTAATATCGTTACCTAAACTATAGGCTTCATCTAAAAGATTTTCTACCCCTGCGTAAATATTGATTTTTAATGTAGATTTTATGGCAGGTCTCCAGCCCGAACGGCAACCCAGCAAATGATAGTGGTTTGCTGCAACGGTATTGGCATCGTTTAAAAATATTTTTGCTGCATAATAGTAAGTGCTGTTCAAGTAAATGTTTTTCTTAAACTGTACATCTGCTAAAATAGAAATGGCCTTGTTGGGTACGCTGGGAAGCTTTTTGCCTGAAAAATTGGTGTTACCTTTTTTAAAATCGCCGTATGTAAAATCGTTTAAAGTAAAGGCGGTTTTTACATTCAGGTAATCAAGCACATTAGTTTTAAACGCAGTAGAATAATCTGCACTTATTTCAATGCCTTTTTGTTTTGTACTGCCGGCGTTAACAAAATAATCTGCATTAGAGCTGTCTTTCCTGGTAACCAGGGCATTATTCAGTTTAAAATAAAAGCCGGTAAGTTCCAGTCGCAGCTTACGTTTCAGCAAAGCTGTTTTTCCACCCAGCTCGTAATTGGTGCCCGATTCAGCTTCCAGAAAAGTACTTATAACACCAGTAGAAGGCAGCAACTCTGAAATGGTTGGCGGAGAAAAGCCTTTTGAAATACTGGCAAAAACCGCACTGTTGTTTTTAATTTTTTTTTGCACTGCCAGTCTTGGCGATAACTCATTTTTATAAGTTCGCCCCTGTTTCAATACCGGGTAATTATTCAGTCTTGTAAAATCTACTTTTAATTTATTCATACTCATGCCTGCTGTAATAATCCAGTCATCGTTAATGCTTACATCACCCTGTGCAAAAAAACTGCCGGTACTATATTGTATATCATCATTGGTTTGCAGGGTATCGGGGTTTCCATTTTTATTTTTTGAGACCTGGGTATTAAAAAATCCATACTGCAACTCTGCACCCGCAACTATCTGCAGGCTGATTTTATTTTTCTTCTTTTCATAAATAAAAGAAGTGCGGCCACCAAAGCCAGGCTCATTACGTCGTTCGTAATTTCGGAACGTGGGATTTTTAATTTGTGCAAATGCACCATAAAGCGTTGTTGAATTTTTAAACCCCTTCGTAAAATTGTACCGGTGATTAATACCCACCGTAAAGTTTTGCTGGTAAATAGATGCTTTAGCAGCATCTGCACCGAGTTGGCCACCTGCTGACGGCCTTGCCTGTTTTGGGTTTGATAGAAACTCAGCCAGTGTTAATCCGCCGGGTGTTTCATAAAATAAATTATTGTACAAAACACTGGCGGTAATTTGTTGTTTATCCGAAATATTAAATTTTGTAACAAAGCTTGCATTATCTCTTTTGCTTTTGGTATGATTGCGATA
>JBKJLT010000149.1:0-3450 GCA_046596765.1 Ferruginibacter sp.
ATTCACTGAATTATTTTCCATTGCGCCTTTTACCTTTTTTAAAAGTATGTCTGTAATTTTCACTTCATTCAGGTCGCTGTCGTACACCCAAAAAGTTTCTTTACCAGAAAATATCTCGGATAAGCTGGAACCTTCAATATTTGAAATATCCATACTGGTATAAGCCATTTTGGGAGCTACTTTTATTGTAGTATCAACATGCACCAGCAAGTCTTTTGCCTGTAACCCATTAATGACGCCATTTACGCCTGCATTGGATTTTATAGATTTTGTGGTTTTAGAAACCTGCAGGGGTTCTCCTGGCCTTGCAAAACTTACCGGAATCTCCAGTCTTAACTGATTTTTTCCTTTCAGGTCATATAAGCGTACTTTTAAAATCCCGCCAAAATTTCCTTTCATTAAATCTATTCCTATCCCAAATTTTATACTGAAGGCATTCAGGTCTTTTGCATAAAAGCCATTTGAGTAACTGGTTAAAAAAGCATTTGGATTATTCAATAAAACTTCGCCCCTGGGAGACAACACAATTATCTCCGCACCAGCAAACATTTTTTTAGCATTATCGGCCGTAAAACCAATTGGCTGCTCAAGCATGATCTCTATTTCCTTGTTTAAAGGTATCCTGTTGCTTAACAGTTCCGCTCCGTCAATCTTAAAATCAATTTGGCTTGCTGCAATTCCTTCATTAAAAAATTTCATGCCTGTTAAAGGTAAAATGCCGTTTTTTTGAGCAATGCTAACATTTGCCAGCAACATACAAGCTGTAATAGAAGTAAACAGATATTTACAGCTTAAAAATTGAGTTTTCATGCAGGTACAAATTGAAAATTGTGAGACAATACGGATGTTTTAACAGCATTGCTGCCGGCAACACAAAGACAAACGAAGGGCTCAGGTAAATTAGTATGTACCTTTTACAATGTTAATAAGATTTGTGATTTCTTTATTTTAGCAGGTTGCATTTTTCATGTTGACCTGTTTCATTTCACGATTGCAGATTAAAGATGATGATTTAAAAAATAATTGGACGAAGATTTTTTATAGTTTAATTGCAAAGAAAACATTTTAATCAACTATATTAGAACCTGAGATTTTAAAAACAATAAATTATTTTATGCGCTTAAAATTGGTTGTACTTATTTTTCTCTGTTTACCTGTCCTTGTTTTGGCCCAAAATGATGAGGCTGATAGTATTTACAAGCTACTTTCCAAAGAAAAAATTGATACGAATAAAGTTGACCAGATGGTTGATATAGGCTTTGCTTTGCGGGGAAATGATCCAGCAAAAGCATTGGTGATAACCCAGGAGGCTTTATCATTGGCTAAAAAAATTAAATACGAGAATGGCCAGTCTCGGGCATTAGGCACCATGGCCATCATTTTTACTAAATTAGGCAATTACCCAAAGGCATTGGAATTTAGTTTGCAAAGATTAAAACTGGTTGAAAAGTTCAACAATCAGGAAAAACTTGCTGGTGTTTTGATAAATATCGGGATAGTATATGTTTACCAGGAGGATTATAAAATGGCACTTAACTACTATTATAAAGCCGATTCGATAATTGAGCAGTATAATATTACCGATATTAAATATAATATTGCTTTAAACATGGGCGATGCCTATGATAAACTCAACAGCAATGATTCGGCTTACAGCTATTTTAATAAATCTCTTATTATAGCCATGCAGCAAAAAAATGAAAATCGTATTGCTAGATCCATGATTGGAATCGGGCATAGTTATTTAAAAAGAGAAAACTATCTTTTGGCTATGGCAAATTATAAAAGCGGCATTGCTATTCTTAAAGAGGGCCATAATGCTGATCATGACCTGCTTTGCGAAGCAACCCTTGGCTTTGCTCAATTATTTAAAAAAATGAACCAAATTGACTCAGCGATGATTTATGCAAAGCAATCACTTTTTATTGCGGAGGCGTATGGTTTTATACCAAGGCAGCTTGATGCAGTTAAATTTCTGGGCTCCGGTTATAAGGATAAGAAAAATATTGACAGTTCCTTTTATTACCTGAATTATGTTCAGAATTTAAACGATACCATTAACAATAAAAGCAGAATCAGGGAATCGCAGATACTCTCAAGTAACGAGCAGTTGCGGCAGTTGGAAATTGCTGAAAACATGCGGAAAACAAAAAAAGAAAGGAAACAACAGTTGCAGTTGCTTTTTATTGCCATATTTATACCTGGCTTTTTTCTGCTTACACTTTTGCTAAGCAGGATAAAGCTGCATGTACGGATTGTGAAAATACTTGGTGTGCTGTCGTTGCTGATTTTATTTGAATATCTGACACTATTGCTTCATCCGTATGTTGTAGAATTAACCAACCATACACCTGTATATGAAATGTTGATTTTTGTTTCAATTGCAGCAATACTTATTCCGGCCCACCATCGTGTAGAAAATTTACTCGTTACCTGGCTAACAAAAAACCGGCCATTATTTGCCGGTTATAAACTTAAAATGAAAACAACTAAAATCACTAAAAAAACTATTTAGGTTTAACTTCCTCAACAGGGGAAACACCTCCTTTTATTTTTTCCATAGTGTCGGTTGAATCTCTTACTACAGTTGTAGTTGTAACAGTTTCTTTCTTTTCGCCGTCGTTGTTGCATGCAGCTACAGCTACAGATAAAAATAAAATTGCCCCTAAGGCAAACTGCAGTTTTGTTTTGTTTTGCTTGATCATTTGTTAAGGTTTTAGAGCATAAGTTTACAATTAAATTCTCATAAAATCAAGTAATAGTTATTTATTGTAATTGGTTTTAATTAAATTGTAGTAAAATAAGGTGAATGAAAAAGATTTTGCAGGTAATATTGTTCCTGTCGTCAGTTTGTACTTCTGCAACAGCGCAATCTGTTTACGAGTTATCCTTTACTTACCCGGCTAACAACAATCCTGTTACCTACAAGGCTTTTTTTATAGATTACAATAATGGCAAGGGACAAGCCAGGCTTAAGTTTACAGCTCCTAACAGCAACGATTCTATATTGGTTGATTTTGATGTTGCTGAAGAAGTTTCTGAAATGCCGCCGCTTTGTAACAGCAACGAAAGAATTTATTACAAACTGCAAAATCCAAAGTTTATTGCAGGTGTAAATTCTGGTATCAGCTTTCCCGCCTATATATGTTTTAAAAAAGATGTTATAACGGGATTGTACGAACCGATGGGTGTAGCCGCTTCTTCTACCGATTGTAAAACAGATGTGCTTAAGTTCACTGAGATTTCTGTTCTTGAGAAAAAAGACCTTACAAAGGCATTTGTTCTTACCTACTTTAAGCCCTACGACCTATTTTACAAAAGCATTTTTGATACCAAAAATTCAAAGGATTTAACTACTTCTGAACGTAACGTTAAACTTTATTTACTGTTTGTAGCCAATGTAACAGATACACTTATTGGCACGGCAAACCGTAAAGACATGTACGATGC
>JBKJLT010000298.1:0-3762 GCA_046596765.1 Ferruginibacter sp.
TGCGCCTGTGTGCTGGGAGTTGGTATTATGATGGGTGGCAAATGGGCTTACGAGTCTTTATCATTTGGCGGTTACTGGGCATGGGATCCGGTTGAAAACGCATCGCTTGTTCCCTGGTTAATTTTGATTGCAGGAATGCATACTATGGTAATTTTTAAAGCAACGGGCCATTCACTAAAAGCAAGTTATCTGTTTGCATTTCTCACTTTTATTTTTATTCTATATTCAACATTTTTAACCCGTACCGGTATTTTGGGCGATACATCGGTACATGCTTTTACCGATGCAGGCAAGGCCATCAATGTAATGATATTTTTGTTCCTGGCTTCTTTTACCTTGCCATCGCTTATTTTGTTTTTAGTGCATTCTAAAAAAATGCCTTCGGTACAAAAAGAAGAAAGTACCAACTCACGTGAGTTCTGGATGTTCATAGGTTCATTGGTTTTCTTTCTATCTGCCATGTTCATCATTGCAAAAACATCGGTACCGGTTTACAACAAAATTTTTGGCACCAAAATAGCGCAACCCGAAGATGTTGAATTCTCTTACAACAAAGTGATTGTACTGGTTGCCATTATCATCGGCTTTTTAAGCGCCATTACCCAATACTTCAAATACAAAAAAACAGAGCCTCGCTATATTTTTAAAAAGATTGTTGTACCAACTGTAATAGCAGCAATCATTACAGCACTACTGGCTGTTTTTTATCCGCTCACTTACTATAAAGGAGGCGCTGGTTTTCTGGGTGCTGTTTATTTGGCACTTTTTGCCGTTATCTACTCAGTTATATCCAATGCGGCTTATATCTGGACCGGCTTGAATGGAAAATTAAAAGCCGCAGGCGGCTCCATTGCACACCTTGGTTTTGCATTGATGATCGTGGGTATTTTAATTTCATCGAGCAATAAAAAAATTATCAGCAGCAGCAGTGCAAACGGCATTAACCTGCAAATATCCGGTAAAGATCCTATGACCAAACAGACTGACAATCCTTTGGAAAACCTTACCCTGATACGCCAGGTTCCGGCAACGTTGGGTGCCTATGAAGTTACTTACCTGCGTGATTCGTTTGGTAATGAAAAAGGAAGACGTTTTTATGAATTGCTTTTTCAACGCAAGGATGCTACCACTAAAAAAGTACTGGAGCAATTTACATTGTGGCCCGATGTCTATATCATGAAGGACAATAACATGAGCAGCAATCCGGATACCAAATCGTACCTGGGCAAAGATGTGTTTACCTTTATTTCCTACGCTATCAACAACAGTAAACAAGAAGATACCACAAAATTTATCATTAAGGAAATGGCCGAAGGCGATACCGCTTTTTATAGCAATGGTATTATCATATTAAACCGTGTTGTAAAAAATCCCGATAACGAAAAATACCATTTTAAACCCACAGATGCCGCACTGATGGCGGATATTACACTTATCAGCAAAGATAGTATGCACTACAGCGCATCTCCCCTTATTGCGATTGACCAGTTTGGTGTTAACCAGATAGATGATACTGTATATGCACAAAACATGTATGTAAAATTTGCCGGTGTTACTGAAACAAAAAAAATTAAGCTTGGCATTAAGGAATCTGATAAGCTGATTGAATACGTAACATTGAAGGCTTATGTTTTTCCTTACATCAACTTAGTATGGTTGGGCTTAATAATCATGGCACTGGGTATTGTAATGAGTGCAGTAAAAAGGGCTAAACTTTCCGTTTTTGCCGCAGCTTTGGCTTTAGTTTTTGCCGCTGCCGGGCTATTCTATATGTTTCTTTTTGCAAATTAGAATCGCAGTCGGCCTGTAACTGCCGAATTACTTTTTCTACTTTTTTATCAATATCAGTGTACAGGTTAACAGTATCGAAAAATGTCCGGAGCAAAGCAGAATCTTTTAAAAGTGAATCAACCATTTGAGGTACCTGGTGTACTATCAGAGTATCGCACTGGCTTTTTATGGCAGCATTGGCTGAGTCAATTCTTGCTTCAGAAACAGAGTCTCTTATACGTTGAATTTCAAATTCGGGTAGTGCCTTATCTCCTCCCGAACATCCCCACAACAGGAAAATAACACAACAATAAATAAATTTTAGGGTTACTTTAAGCATCACCATGATATAAATAGGAGTCTAAATTGTAAATTTACAGTATGCAAAGGCTGCTTCGCCAAAATCTTTATCTGAAAACAATAATAATACTCCTGGTAATTTTTACGGCAGGAGAAAATGTTGTACATGCCCAAACTGGTATTTATGATACCCTTAAAACTTATGCCGTAGTGTATGATGGCGATACTATTGAAGCCAGAACCTTATCAGCCGTAGATATTTATGCAAGAATAGCCAATGCCAATAAGGAAATGCGTGCTAAGATGACGAGGCTGCGTAATGCCATCATTGTAACTTATCCGTATGCTTTGCGCTCGGGATTGATATTAAATGATATGAATGCAGCCCTCGCCGGCATTACAGAGAAAGCTGCCAGAAAAGAATATATTAAATCCAGGGAAAAAGAACTTAAAAAAGAGTTTACAGACCCGCTCACTAATTTATCCATATACCAGGGCAGGGTTTTAATGAAATTGATTAACCGGCAAACCGGAAATAATTGTTACGATATCATCAAGGAATATAAAGGTGGCTTTACCGCCAGGTTTTACCAGACTGTTGCTTTCTTCTTCAGCAGCAACCTTAAACAGAATTATGAGCCAGGTGGCGATGATCATGAAATAGAAATGATATTAAAAGAAGTTTGCCGCACTTATGGGTTTAACTATGCCGTTAACCCGCAAATGTAAACTGTTAAGTTTTTCTTTAACCCGCTGTAGTTTTCCCAACAATAAAAACAAACTTTTTCTTCCCTGAAATGTTATAATTCTTCACTTTACGGCTAATTGTGTTAATAAGCAGGCAAATTGGCTTCTGGTAAAAGCATTTCTTCAAATTTATTGCACAAAATGAAGTAAATTGCGGGCATAAATTTGTTACTAAAGCATGAAGTTAGACATACTGGCATTTGGTGTTCATCCGGATGATGTGGAATTGAGCTGTGCTGGTGTACTACTTGTTGAACAAACGAACGGAAAAAAAACAGGAATCATAGATTTAACAGCAGGTGAACTGGGAACAAGGGGTTCGGGTTATATAAGAAAAGCTGAAGCCGCAGATGCAGCTAAAATTCTGGGAGTTGATGTGAGGGAAAACTTAGAGATGGCTGACGGATTTTTACAAAATGATGAAGCACATCAGCGAAAAATAATCAGCATTATCAGAAAATATCAACCCGAAATAATTTTGTGCAATGCTCCCGAAGACAGGCATCCAGATCATGGAAAATCGTCGAAGTTGGTAGCAGATGCCGCTTTTCTTTCGGGGTTGATGAAAATAGAAACTGAGTTGAACGGTTCATTACAAAAAGCCTGGCGGCCTAAATATGTTTTCAGATATATTCAGGATCGTTTTTTGCAACCTGATTTTGTAGTAGATATAACAGCTGTGTTTGAACAAAAAGTTGAGGCAATAAGAGCATATAAAACACAATTTGTTGGTGGCACTACGGATGAACCACAAACCTATATCTCTACACCAGATTTTTTAGACAGTGTAATTTACAGACATAAGTGGTTTGGAAAAATGATTGGGGTAAAATATGCAGAAGGTTTTATTTCAGAAAAAATGATAGGTTTTAAAAATTTCGATGCAATTATAAAAGAAAATACTTAGTTTAAAATTCAAATAATCAATATGGCAACTCCTAAATT
>JBKJLT010000396.1:0-10477 GCA_046596765.1 Ferruginibacter sp.
CAATACCTACGAACAAACTTCCCTTGCATTTTAGAGAATAAGCGTTTAATAATTTTTGATCTTCGGCATAATTTAGAAGAACTAAAACCAGGAACGCAGATTAATGAGGTTTAGATACTGGTTATCATGTTAAAAAAATATCTGCACTATTTTCTATTATTTCTTTTATGTATTTCAGGTTACTTTATTAGTACATCAATCCTGAAAAAAAAAATAATTGAAAAGAAAATTGTATATACTTCCAATACTGGTTCGGAAATGTATGTAGTTTGGGGCTTAATGACCGGAGAGCTTCCTCCCAAAGAAAGGTGGCCGGATAATTCTTATGAGAAAGATAAAGTTATTTACACAAAAATGGTTGAAACAAACAGCCAGTTTGTTTCAAGTTTACGATTGCCCTTCGGAACAGAAATATATTATTGGATCGTACAGAAAAAGGATAAATCAGGAAATGCAACAGACATCTGGGATACAGGCGGCGATAGTAAAATTTATTTTACACTGTTATTTAATGAGGGTGGCATGTTTCAACCTGGTTATTTTATTTTACTTGCCGGCTTTTTACCATTGCTGTTATTCTTTTTTAAAAATAAGCATAAGACAAATGTTATTGTTAACGATAAATTTAAAATCAAAGATTATATACCTCAATTAGACAGTATCAGGGCAATAGCAGTATTATTAGTAATTATCCACCATTGGATTCCGGCAAAATCATTTCTTAATTTTTTACCGAATGGACCGATTGGTGTAAATATTTTTTTTGTATTAAGCGGTTTCCTGATAACCGGTATCTTATTAAAAGCAAAAATACAGGTAGAAGAACAAGGTCTGAAAAGAGTATTAGTATTTAAAAACTTTTACATCAGGAGAACGCTCAGGATATTCCCGATCTATTATCTGATGCTTTTAATATTTTGGTTTTTGAACGATCCTGCTATTAAAGAAAATGGAATATATTATTTTACCTATACTTCTAATTACTTATTTTATTCTCAGCAATTTTTTCCTGATCGGTTAGCTCATTTATGGTCCCTTGCTGTGGAAGAACAGTTTTATATTTTATGGCCCTGGTTAATGATTCTGGTCAATAAAAAATTCTTACCCTATCTTATTTCTTTATTTATTATTATCGGCATTTCCTCAAATTATATATTTGTTGATAAAGGATGGTGGGTAACAATATTTACACCTGCTTGCTTTGATGCATTTGCTATTGGAGGTTACCTCTCTTATCTAATTGCTTATCGTCAGGATGTTATTAAGTCAATACAACCAAAATACAATTGGTTTTTCCTGTTCGTTCTGATAATTTTTATTCTTGGTGCATTTAATTTTTTTATTTTACCCCTACGAACCGGTCATGCTTTGCTCGCTGCTGCAATGATTTATTATTGCTTGTTTAAAAATAACAACAGCATCGTTAATTTTATTTTTAATAATAAATGGCTGATGTGGATAGGTAAAATTAGCTATGGCATTTATCTCTACCATCTTTTTATACCGGAGCTATGGCAATGGATAAACAAAAAGTTCAACTCAAATAATATTGATCTTTTTTATAACCAGGCAATGCCGGTAAATTTAAAACCAGTATGGTTGTTCATACAGGAATTTTCTTTTTTATTGTTGATCAGCATCCTCTCCTGGAAATTAATTGAAAAGCCCATCAATAATTTAAAAAGAAGGTTTACATAGACACAGGAGTTGGCAGCTACAAAAATTAAAGCTATTGCTGCAGGTTTTTCTATAAAGTTTGAGATACTTTCAACTGACGAAAATTGTTAAATTTAAATAAAAGTATGAGTACTACAATATGCCTGGTAGCAAATACGATCAACTATCCTAAGGGCGGTGGGCATTTTTGGGTATACCTGAATTGGGCTTTAGGATTTCAGTCAATAGGATGTAATGTAATCTGGCTTGAGTTAATTGATTCGGGAAAACCCACGGAAGGAATCAGAGAGAACGCGGCAATACTAAAGAATAAATTAAGTACCTATGGATTTGAACATGCCCTTGCATTAGCTGATATTAACGGGCTGAAAATTCCTGCAGAATTGCAATCATACGCTATGGATATTGAAATGGCTGCTGACAGATCAGACCTGATCATTAACCAGTATTACGCCTTACCATTACACTTCCTTGGGAGGTTTAGGCGCTCGGCTTTGCTGGATATTGACCCGGGACTTTTACAACATTGGATGTACCATAAATTAATCAATGTACAAAAGCACGATATCTATTTTACGATTGGTGAAACAGTTGGCCGGACGGGTGCACTTTTCCCGGATTGCGGAATAAAATGGGAACATTGTCTGCCAGCCGTTTCACTCCAGCATTGGCCAGTTGCAAAGGCTTCCGCAAACTCGCCTTTTACAACGGTATCTCATTGGAATATGGGATTGTATGAAGAAGAAAATGGGGAATATTATCTTAATGATAAAAGAGCCGGATTTTTGCCTTTTTTAAAACTTCCCAAAAAAACCAGCATCCCCCTGGAACTTTCGATTTGTTTGGGAGATGATGAAAATCTTGAACGGAATGAGCTTCAGGCTTTAGGATGGAGGGTTAAAGACAGCCAAATCGTTGCTTCCACACCCCAAGGCTACCAACACTACATTCAAAACTCGCTGGGCGAATTCAGTTGTGTGAAACCCTCGTGTGTGAAATTGCAAAATGCCTGGATAAGCGATAGAACCATTTGTTACCTGGCAAGTGGCAAGCCAGCAGTAATAGAGCACACGGGTAGAAGTAGCTTTTTGCCTGATAATGCAGGCTTGCTCAGATTCAGAAATTTTGATGAGGCTTTAAAATGTTTAGACGATGTTTTGCTTAACTATGACAAGCATACAGCCTGGGCCCGTGCCTTGGCTGAAGAGTATTTCGATGCAAAAAAAGTAGCAAAAAACCTATTGGAAAAAGCTTTGTAGTTAAATAAAGACAGGAATGAAAAAAATAAATAAAATAATTGCTGTTCTGGCTTACCATAAAATTGGCGAGCCGGCCGATGACTGGTATACCTATAATTATATTCCCGAAAAAACATTTGAAGAGCATCTTGAGTATTTAAAAAACAGTGATTGGGAATGCCTTGACGTTAAAAGTTTTCTTTCCGGACTTGCTGATGATAATAATTTACCGGATAAATCTATATTGCTCAGTTTCGATGATGGATATGCGTCCACTTACAATGTTGCCTTACCCCTGCTTCAACGCTATAATTTTCCTGCTGTAGTTTTTGTGCCCACTGCTTTTGTTGGTAGCTATAATTCATTTGACGCTGACCTGTTTGTTGAGCCGAGAGAGTTGATGTGTACATGGGAACAACTATCAGCATTGGAAAATAGCGGTGTCTCTGTTCAATCGCATGGGATCAACCACAAGCATTTCTCTGCACTCACTGTTGAAGAACAATTTGCTGAGATCCATGGCTCTAAATCAATAATTGAATCTAAAATTAAGAATGAAGTCAAATTATTTTCGTTTCCATACGGCGATAATATGGAAAATGATAAGCAAATAATAAGTATGCTGGCAAATGCAGATTACAAGGCCGCTTTTTTATATGGTGGAGAAAGATTTTCTATTTCGTCAATCCATCCTTTCATGATACCGAGGATCCCGATAGGGCCGGATTCAGATATAAGGTTACTCCTGGGAGATTCTTGATTTTTTATAACCACCTGATTGCTGGCTGGGTTTAGTAAGAATCTATTTCATCGGTCAAAATCCTCTCTCCCCCGTAATCCTGGGGTTCACAATATTATTTAACTTGCTGCCAAACGTATAATAAATGCCTGTTGAACTGTAGTAATTAAAATTCGATGCCAGTTGCCGCCTCCTGATCAATATTTCCTGCTGGGTAGCGGCACCTTTGGGCAGGTACACCTGATCGTGGATGATACTGCCATTTGCAGAAACATAAAATGAGAAACCCGAAAAAAGCCGGAGGCTCAACGAAACATTGGCACCCATACTGTTAAAGTTATCACCAGAAAAATATTTTCTGTAATAAAGGCTGCTGCTAAAGCTTCCCCATTTTTGGTTAAAATTAATATTTGCAGAAACTTCATGGCCAAGGAGCTGTTCACGTTTTTTATTGTAGATGGTGGTATCGTTGTATTCGAAAAACGTGTTGTCGGGTCCATAACGTATAACAAAGGACCGGCTGTAAACATCTTTGTACTTGAAAATATTGTATTCCAGCAATGGATGAAAATAAATTTTTTTATTAAGGTTTGTAAAGCTATTGCCTGTGAAGCGCCAAACATATCCCACACTCCAATGCTGGCTAAGGGAAAAGACAGTGTACTGGTAAATTCCGAAATCATTATTGTTTACCGGGTATTTCGTTATGCCGGATGAATCTTCAAACTTATACACCGAATAATATTTACTGGCGTACCCGCCCAAACCAAAGCGTTTTTTTTCCGTGGTGCGGATAATAGAAAGATTCTCCTGGAGCCTTGCACTGGTGTAGTTACGATCTGCACTGTATTCTCCATCAATGCCTATGTTAAAGACGTAAAAATTCCACTTGTCATCTTTGGTGGGTTCGGCCAGGCTGGTCTTGCTTTTTTTCATCTCTATCGAAAAAGAACCAGCGAATCCTGCTTTATTCAAAAACGGTATAAGCCCTGCCTTAATGTAATGGACCAGTTGCTCCCTTTTTTCGGCCTGTGTATCATCCTGTTTGGTAACAAAAGTCAATGTGTCCTTATAGGCTGCATATTTTTTTTGTCCATAAAAGATCAGCTTATATTGTTCAGCATTGCCAACCGTGGCTCTTGAACTGATCAATATGTGAACATCTGCATCATTTCTTACTCTTAAAAAATCAACGATCCTTATCTCCGATTTCATATACACGTCATCACAGGCGAAACCATTACAGTCAATAAATACCCTTAGTTTTTGTAATGCATCAGATTGTGCATAAGCACTGAAAGGGAAAAATAAAAAAAGAAATAAAAGTCTAGCCGCCATTTTACATTATTTAAAAGAAGGAACCGCAATCAGATAATAACTATCCAAAGTTTATTTGCCTGGGCTACCGGGTTTCGGCCCCTGGCCTTTTCACTGCTAAAATACATTTTCTTATCTCCAAACTTTTACCCGATTGCAAGTTATACCAAAAATAATTTCATAATAGGCTCCCGATGGATATCGGGATGCGTTGGCTGAATCCTGAGCGTAGCCGAAGGGATGTGCTATGGCTATGAGCGCAAGCTTTTGGTAAATACCGGTTGGACTATCGAAAAAGTACAATCGGTATTATTTTTTCTTTAACACCACTTTTGCCTGGCTTAATTTATAGGCTGGTTCTAAAAATGCAATATAGTTTGGCCAGGCTTCTTTTTTATCGAAAGTGTTTTTGTAAACCTTTTTGGTGCTTATTGTTAATTTATTACCGGTAACAGCGGTTGTACTTATGAAAGTACCACTGGCATTATCAATATTCATGTTCAGATCCTGCAACCCATCAACGGTATAGCCATCCGGCACATTTATGGTAATTACATTTTCAATGGTAAGGGCAGATGATATCCAGATATCTGTTTTTCTTTCTTTTAGTTCATTGGGTTCCAGTTTTAACTGCCCTCCTATCAGTTTACCAGCTTCAAAAATGTAGTTCTTGCCTGCTTTGCTTATCAGTTTTTTTAAACTGAATTTCTCTTTATACTTCAGCAGGGCTGAATCGCCTGTGCGGCCATCCTGCAATAATTCAAAATCGCTGTATTTGTCAACATCCAGTTCGTCGGCCTTTACCAGCTTTTCAAAAAGCTCTTTGCGTTCTTTAACCTGGTCTTCCTTATCGGCGTATTCATATTTGTTATTAACCGGTGTGGCTGCATCATTTTTCTTACCCTTGCTTAATGGTTCTGCATAATATTTTTCAAAATCTTTGTTCAGGTATTCTCTGTCTAAATTAGCCTTACCAATAACATCCGCCTTTTGAGAACCTGTGTAAGAACTGGTACGTTCTACATGTATGATGTCCATCGCATCGGTAAAATTCACATTATATTCTTCCTTAGAAAAATTTGCAGATGCGGGAGTTGCCGGCGCACTAACTTTATAATAACTGTCTGCTTCATCATAGCGTATGCTCAGGCCTTCGGCACTTTCCAGGTAAGAATGTGGTGTTCCAAATGCATCAAAATTATTAAGCGCTTCCAGAAAATATGCTTTCTCTTTAAGTTTAACCCGCATTACAAAATCCAGCTCTTCCATAAAAATGGCATCACGCCAGGTGCCTAGCTTGCGTGGCACATACACAAACAATTCCGACTCAATACCCTGCGCTTTAAGCGCCCCACGCAATGCAGTACAAAAGGTTACCGCATTCATTCTGATCTCATCTTCCTTTTCTTCTTTTTTTGCTTCTTTGCCAGCCTCTGCTTTTAATATTTTTTTATAGAGTTTTTTGCCGGTAAAATATTTTTCAAGGTCGGAATGTACAGGCCCTTTGTAATACATTTCTAAAAAAACTTTTCGCAGGCAGTAATAAGTTTCTTTAGCAATATCAGCATCTGTTTTTAAAACACCGTTCTCTTTTTTCTTGCTGATGTATTGCGTAGTATAAGCAACCAGCGATGTAACAACTGTTGTATTGTACAATGCGGCGCCTGCATAGGCTTTGTACACGTTTTCATAGTCAAGGCCCGAGCGGTCAACAGTAGCTTCGCCCAATGTTCTGTCTCCCGGATCAAAATCCAGAAATACCACCCTGAACTTTACGCTGGGCGTACTTCTCAGTTCATAACTCCAGCGTTCGTCATCCGATTTTTCACGTTCTTTATCAAGAAAAAAATAACTCAGATAAGTTTCCCTTTCACCATATACAGATGCTTTAGGGTCAAATTTTAAATTGGGTGCACCATTATAACTGCGGTATTTCACCTTCATACCATTGGCCATGGTAAAGCGGTACTGCTGGTATAATGTTGGATAATTATTAGACAGTGAAAATATGAATGGTGTAAAATTGATGCCTTCTGTTTTCATATCCCAATCCAGTGTTGAGTTGATGCTGTAATCAACAATATCACCAATCTCCAGATCAGGAATGGCAATCTTCATTGATTTAACTTTCAGTTTAAAATAGATAGGCTTGTAAATAGCCGGAATGTCCTGGTCTTCCTCAATAGCACTTTGCATATCTATATCAACCTGTTTACCATCAGGCTTAATTACTTTATAACCGGCCTTTCCATCGCCTCCCATGGTTACATAATAAAAGGTCGAAAATTTTTCAACAGCGTTTTTATCCTGCAGTTTTATGCGTTTGTGTACATACTCTTTTATGTTTACACCGGCGGTGGATTTGCCTCTTGCTACCTGGCGTTTAAACAGATACTCCTCCTTCATACCAATAATAACAGCGCTTTCATTTTTCCATTTTTCAGGCACGGCAGTTACTTTAAATTCATCTTCAATTTTTTCGCCAATGGATGGAGTTTGTGAAAAAGAAAACTGCGGTAAGATGGCTGCAATGAAAATTATCAGGTAATTGCGAATCATGGGTTTCAGTTTTTTTATTTTGTAAGTACCACCTGGTCGTTGTAAAATTTGTTGATGTCGGCAATAAAACTGTTCCAGCCTGCAAAATCTGCTTTCTTTAAAATGGGCTTGTTAATCACAATGTTTTTGCTGTACACAATTGTTTTCCCTTTGTTCACATAACTTCCTTCAAAAGACCAGTTGGGCGTATTTTTTTTGAATGATGCCGGCAGGTAATCTATTTTATAACCGTCGGGAATGGTTAATTCTGTTTGTGTGGTCACATAATATTTCTGATCAAATTCATAATCGTTTTTTCTTTCGGGGCCCATTTCCATGCCACTGAAATCTTTTTCCCAATCCATTACCACGTACAACTCATTGCCGGTTCGGGTAACCTGGTTGTTGGCTTTAAAATTATATTTTAATTGCAGCGGCTTTTGCCGGTCGTTAAAGTCGGAGTTGCTTATATCCGATACTTCTACATTGCTGTTGTTGCTTCGGGCAAAATCAGCAAGGCTTTCTGCTTTTTTATTGTTTTTAATGGCGGCAAATGCGCTTTGTACCGATATTTTTGATTCGCCATTATACTCGGTTATTGAATTGCCGGTTAACTGATTCTCGGTAACGCTCACTTTATTGGTTATGTTAACTTTGTTTCTTTCTGCAGCAAATTCAGGTATCTTATCAATAATATGGTTCTTTCCATCCTCAATCAAAACCTGTTTGCCTTGTATACGTTGGGCATAATCATTCAGGGCAATGTATTCCTCGGTTCCATCCAGAAAATATTTTTTTCCATTTAAAATTACGGTGCATATCATGTGGTTGTCAACTGCCAGCGATGGTAAAGAATAATCGTAGGGCAAATCAGAAGTGCCTATCCAGGTAAGCCTTGCATCAAAGCCTGCAATAGTAAGCATGGTTTTTAAAAGATTGGCTTTGCCCTTGCAATCACCGTATTTCTTCTTAAAAACATTTTGAGCAGCATCAGGTTTAAAACCCATGATGCCGTTTTCAAAAGCAATGTAGCGGATATTATCCTGGACCCAGTAAAAAATACTTTCCACTTTTTCCTGGTCAGTTTTTTTACCGGCAGTAAGTTCGGTTACTTTGGTTTTAAGTTCTTCGGGGTTATTGCCTATGTCGGCACAAACGGTGCTGTACCAGCCATAGAGGTCTTTAACGGTTTCAAACAGCACCGTGCGTTTACCAGCTTCTGTAAAAGCTTTGGTAACGCATATTATGTGCGGATAACTGATGGCATGATTGGGTGCATGCGACTCAGATTTGTAAGCCTGCGTATTAGCTATGCTGAAAATGATTTGGGTAATATCCCCTTCCTTTGTTGTTGTTTTTTGAATAGTATATCCTTCAAAATTAAATTCACGCAGGTCCAGTTCAAGCCAGGAAGGTACATTGAACTGAATAATTCTTTCAATAACCGGAAACCGCTGCGGAAAGTAAAATGAGGTAAGGTATTTTACATCGTGATAGTTTTCATTGAATGTATAGTTAAACGGTTTTCCCTTTTCGGCCATGTAGAATTTAATGATGCATAATTTGGTATCGTTGTGAAAAATATTTTCGTCGCTGTAATCGCCACATTGTTTTTGAAAGCTCACGTCTTTGTTATCGGGGTTTACAACTTTAATATTTTCAACCGACATTTCATCGTTGTAAAAGAGCCCGTCTTCGTATTTAAGGTAATCTTTTACGGGTACCAAAACAGTTTCGGAAGATACCCTGGCCTGAACCTTAGCGGCGCCTGCTGCAGGTGAAGCGTTCAAGGTAAAATCAATTACTTCCTTAAACATGGTTGCCACTACTTCTTCTTTGGGAAAAGTTGTTTTCCATGCAGGAATTTTATCGGTAAAATTGGTTTGGGCAAGGGTGCTTAAAAAACAGCAACACAATACGGTAACAAGCATAGGGCGTGAAACAGGGCAAGTATATCTCATTTATGGGTATTTGATTGCTGAAATTATTTAATTTTTATGATACGAAGTTGTTAAGGGGGAATTTATTTTGCCACTCCCTGAGGTTTTTTACAAACCATGCGATGCAAAAATTGAAAGATTTTTATTTGGCTGTTATTTTTTATCTGAATAAAACTAAATACCCCTTAAGACTGGAATCAGATTATAATAAGTTCACTCACTTGAAAATAGCTCATTTGAGGCGTTAATGTAAAAGCATAAACCTACATTTCGGCCTGTAATACAGCATACTTTCACCCTTAAAAAACTAAAACCGGTTAAGCACAGTTCGTTAACTTTATGCCGTAATAATGTAAAATAAATTTTATGCAGATAAATATCATGTTAAGCGTTTCAGTCATTCTCATTTCAATTCATTCATTTGGATGTGGAGGAAATACTGCTACCAGCGGTAAACAAACGGCTGATACTACACAATTACCTCCTGTAGAAACTAAAAGAGCCAACGCTGATTACAGCCCTGCTTTTAAAGGACAAACAAGGGCACCCGGAATAAAAACGACCACGCCTTATACAGTAGAAATGATTGCTGAAAAATTAGGAAACCCATGGGCCGTTATTCCTATGCCCGATGGCCGGTTACTGATTACTGAAAAATCGGGCTACATGCAAATACATGATGCAAATGGTAAACCCGTAAAAAAGATTACCGGTTTTCCGCAGGTAGAAGACCGTGCACAGGGTGGCTTGCTTGATGTGGCATTAGACCCCGCCTTTGCAACAAACAAAACCATTTATTGGACCTTTGCAGAAAAAAACGAAAACGGTAACCTGATGGCCGTGGCCAAAGGCCAGCTAAATGAAGCGGAATCTAAAATTGAAAATCCTGTAATCATCTTTCGGGCCAGCCCGGCATTAAAAAGCAGTTTGCATTTTGGTTCCAGGCTGCTGTTTGATAAAGATGAAAATCTTTTTGTAAGTACCGGTGAAAGATCAATACTGGAAGGCCGGAAACAGGCGCAATGGCT
>JBKJLT010000564.1:0-4408 GCA_046596765.1 Ferruginibacter sp.
GTATTTATTTCTTTATTCATCTTTCATTTTTTTAAACGATACAAAGGTCTGGCATAAACATAGCTTTATTGTTACAGCATTCTGGAAAAGATGTACAGATAATTGTGCCAATGCAAAAGATATCAATCAGTCTTTTACAGCGTCAATAGATTTTCGGTGCAATGCGCCAAGCTGTTTGAATTGTGAGGGTGTCATACCGGTGAGGTTTTTGAACTGGCTGGAAAGGTGTTGGATGCTGCTATAACCAAGGTTAAATGCAATCTGTGTTAATGACTGTTCATTGTATATCAGCCATTCCTTTACTTTTTCTATTTTTTGGAGGTTGAAAAACTGCTCTAACGTGATGCCTTCTAATTGGGAGAACAGTTTGCTGACGGAAGAATAATCTTTGAATACTTTTTCGCCAATAAATTTTGTAAGACTGAAATGTTCTTCTACGTTGCCACTTTGTACTTTTTGTATCAGCAGGTTTTTAACCTCCTCAATTAATTGCGTTTTTTGATCGTCTAACAATTCAAATCCAGTTTCCAGGAGCTCTTGTGTAAAATTTTTTAGCTGGCTGGCAGTGGGCTTTTTCTCCAGTTCCACTTCGCCCAGTCTCACATATTTTACCTGTAAATTGTTCCTTCTCAAAATCTGCTCTACTGACGTAATACAGCGGGGGCAAACCATGTTTTTTATATAGAGTTTCATGTTACTTTCGTTGAAAACTACAGAACAAAAAATTCTGCACTGTATTAAATGGTGTAGTATGTTCTTCCCGGATACATTTTATCCGGTTAAAAGCCGGCTTAAACCTTGCACTCATGGATGCTTCGTTGTACTGTTTAATTTCAAGGCCGCTGCATTTTTGAGGGCCTTCATCCGAAAAGGTACCCAGAATTAGATATCCATTTTTTTTAATCCCGCTTTCTGCAATAGAAACATATTTGTTTATACTTTCTTCGTCTGTAAGAAAATGAAATGCTGCCCGGTCGTGCCAAAAATCAAACTGAACAGGTGGTACAAATTCCGTAACATCTGTAACTAACCAATGAATTTGTTTTGCTCTGTCACCTAAACGTTGCTTTGCTTTTCCCAAAGCAGTTGCCGCAATATCCAATATCCAGATATTTTGATACCCCTTTTCCAATAATGCATCTACCAAATGACTATCGCCACCGCCAATATCAATAATATTTGCATTCAGCGGTAATTGAAATAATTCCAGAAACTCCATAGAAGTTTTAGGATAAGGCTGAAACCAGCTTACTTCATTTTCTGCTTTGGTTGCAAATACATTTTCCCAGTGATGTTTCTTATCAGATGTCATTTTTGAATATTAAAGGTAATCACAAAAGCCAAGGTGTTTAATTAATAAAATCCGGCAGGTTAAGCTTTTGCAGAGTATATTTTTTATGAAGAGCCTTATATGTATTTAACTACAATCTGCTTTGAGGATTAGCAGTGAACCCCATCGAATAAAAAAAAGCCCCGAAGGGCTGGACAAATATCAAACCTTTTTATAGCTGATTTAGCGACTTTTCAGACCAAGTTCAGAAATTTTAGTAAGTAAGGGGTTATTCCAGCGCAACTTCAATATCATTATCCAATATATGGACAGGGAAATAAATTTTGTACCTATATAGAGTAAACCTTAAATGATGCCCACTTTTTCAGGTTATGGATTTGCTAATTCACTCAAAAGAACCTAATAATTTTATCTCATTCCTGTACATAATTATTTTCTTTTCATTTTCCAATTGTTTCAGTAATCTTGATACTACAACTCTTGAGGTTGACAATTCATCAGCTATGAGATAGTGAGATGCTTTAATAACACTGGAGCCGCTTAACCGTTGTTTTTCTTTCAGATAAGAAATCAGCCGTTCATCTAATTTATGAAAGGCAATACTTTCTATTGATTTCAGTAACTCAATAAACCGCTCATTAAAGCTTCTCATGATATAGTTTTTCCAACTGGAGTACACACAAAGCCACTCATCTAACTTTACATGAGGAATGGCTATTATTTCTACATTGTCTTCTGCTATTGCTTTTATTTCGCTCTTTTTTGCCTCTACACAACAACTATAAGCCATAGAACAGCTTTCGCTGGTGGATAAATAATACAACAAAATTTCATTGCCATTTTCATCTAAACGATACACTTTTACAGTTCCTTTCAGTACAATGGGCATCATGCGGATGTACTTACCATAGTCCATAATTATGTCGCCATCTTTAAAACTATGATATGTACCAAACTGCTCTATTTCTTGTAACAGTGCTGGCTCAAACACAGTCTTTAGATTATCTAAGTTCATCTGCTTATGTACATTTATAAAAATTATAACATCACAAAGATACGAGCTAAATGAGGGAGAGGATTTTAAAAAGGCACAGGGTATTATTTTTTAAAGCCTAGTGAGGAAGCTTTTCTCTTACATATCCATACACCCAAGTACCGGCAATGGCGCTTAATAATGTTACTGCAATTACGGTTGCACCTGTACCAATTTGTGCAAACAGTGGCCCCGGACAAGCGCCGGTTATTGCCCAACCCAGTCCAAATAATAAGCCACCATATACCTGTCCTTTATTAAATGTTTTAGGATGAAAAGTTATTGGCTCGCCATACATTGTTTTTATGTTAAACTTTTTAATAAGCCACACAGAAATAATTCCCACCATTACTGCACTGCCAATTACCCCGTACATGTGAAAAGATTGGAGGCGAAACATTTCCTGTATGCGGAACCAACTGATGATTTCGGCTTTTACAAACACAATTCCAAAAGCTAAACCAACCACCAGGTATTTAATATTGTGATACCATTTATGTGTTAACTGGCTTTCGTTTACACACATCGTATCAAGAGAACGAACTTCAAAATCTGTATTTTTAACTGTTGTTGTCTGCATAAGGTTTTTATTAAAGAGAAAGAATAAATGGAAGGATAAGATTAGCCATAATAAAGCCACCGGCCATAAAACAACAGGTTGCTACCAGCGAAGGCCACTGCAAAGTTGATAAACCCATAATGGCATGGCCGCTTGTACAGCCACCGGCATACCTTGTACCAAAGCCTACCATAAAACCACCTGCTACCATTAGTAAAAAACCTTTTACAGTAAGCAAAGCCTGCCAGTTAAAAAGTTGTTTAGGTACTAAACCGCTATAATCTGTAACTCCGTATCCTGCTAACTCTGCTGAAAGTTTAGAGCTGATGTGTATTGGATCTGGATTTGCCAATAAATTCATTGCTATCATGCCGCCAAATAAAATACCCAGCACAAAAAATAAGTTCCATATTTCTTTCTTCCAATCGTATTTAAAAAATGGGATGTTAGCTGGTAAACAGGCAGCACAAACATGCCGTAACGAAGAACTTATACCAAATGATTTATTGCCGATAATTAACAATGTAGGCACAGTTAACCCAATTAACGGCCCCGCTACATACCAAGGCCAGGGTTGTTTAACCCATTCAAGAATAGTCATGTTTTTTGTCCATTTTAGAATTGTGAGAATTGCATTTACTTTACAAACTGATTTACATCCTGCCATGTACCGCCATTAACCACATTGGTAAATCCATTTTGGTCAAGGATAGTTTTAGCCTGTCCGCTTCTGTTACCACTGCGGCAAAACACAACAATATTTTTTTTGTTTTTAAACTTGGCCAACTCCATTATCACATTATCTAAAGGTATATTTACTGAGCCTTTTACATGGCCTTCGGCAAATTCGTCGGCTGTTCTTACATCTACTAAAAAAGCGCCCTCACCAATAACGCTTTGCAGGTCGGTAGTGGTTCCACCACCAAATAAGTTTGAAAAAAGTCCCATAGTATTTAATTATTTATGTGTTGTTTAATAATATTGATTAGCCCGGCTTTTGGTACTACGCCGCTTTGCCTCCACAATGGTTTTCCATTTTTAAATAAAATAAGTGTGGGTACTCCCTGTACCTGGTATTTGTTTGCAGCTTCCGGGCTTTTGTCAACATCTACCTTTATAATTGTAGCAGTATCACCAATCTCTTTCTTAACGTCTTTAAGAATTGGAGCCATCATTTTGCAGGGGCCACACCACTCTGCAAAAAAATCTACCAGTACCGGTTTATCTGAATTTATTATTTCATCAAAAGTCATTGTAACAATTTTATTCTTTTACTGATTTCTTTTCTTTTTTAAAAATGCCTGATAACAACGCACCCATTACTGCTGCATACAGGGTGCTGTTTACAGGTTTTGATGTAATGGCACAAGTACCGCTTGTGCAACCAACATAGTTCCAGTAAAGATAACCAGCAATTGCCCCAAGTACAGCGCCAATAAAATAGAGTTTGTTATTGTTAAACCAATTCTTCATAACTAATTTCTTTTGAGGTTTCAGAAGTTTTCTTTTGATTTATAGCAGGAGA
>JBKJLT010000039.1:0-12005 GCA_046596765.1 Ferruginibacter sp.
TTGTTTTGTTTGTACTGCAGTGTTTTTGTTTTTTGGGAAGAAGGAAGATTGTTTTCTTCAAAGGTCTTCTTTTTACCTGGCGTAGTTCTTTTAGGCTTTGGTTCCCGGGTGAACGGCTTCCTTTTTTTCAACCAGTTTTTTTCCGATTCATTTTGCAGGTTGCCGGTGGCAGCCACTACATAATTTTCGGGCAATGTTATCTGCACTTCATAATTTCCAAACTCTGCATAAAATTCTCCCTGGTCAAGATAGGGCATGGCGTGCCAGCCCTTTCTGTCATACACAGCCGGTTTTGGATACCATTGTGTTATTTGGTAAGCCTGGTCTACATGTCCGCCCCTGGAAAAATTATAAGGAAGTTTTACATGAAACGGTGTTTCAATTTTTGCACTGCTTTTTGGAGCTATGGGTTTGGGTAATAAAAGTTTAATGATATCCTGGTGCTGTGGATGGTCTTGTGTTTTTACTACTTCGCCATTAATTTTAAAATCGAGCCGGTTTATATAGCCCCGTTTATCTGCATTGCTGAAATAAAAATCGGTGCTTCCGTTTTCAAGATCCTGGTCGGTAAAAGCAGTCTTATCATTTTTAAAAGCATTGGGCCAAAGATGAATCCAGATGAAATAGAGTGTATCGGGCGAATTGTTATAGTAATCCATCTTTACAAAACCATCTAATGTGTTATCATCATCATGCAGCGTTACATCAATTTTGTAATTAACCTGTTGCTGCCAGTAGCCCTGAGCTTTGTCGAAGGGTTGGCAATTGGCAATTGGCAATAAGCAGTAAGAAAAGGCAATAAGCAGTATTCTTTTCAAAACAAAATAGTTTTACCAAAAATAAACAAATCAGCGTAATCACAACAATCAACCTAATCAGCGATTTTATTTGCCTTTTCCAGAAAGAATAATCCGTATGGTATGCAGCATGATCTTAAAATCCAGTGCCAGCGATACATTTTCTATGTACATTAAATCATAAGGCATGCGTTCAATCATTTCTTCCACTGTTTCGGCATAACCAAATTTAACCATGCCCCAACTGCTCAGGCCTGGCTTTACTTTCAGCAGAAAATTATATTCGGGGTGTTTCTCTGTTATCTTGTCAATATAAAATTTCCGTTCGGGTCTTGGGCCAACTAAACTCATTTCGCCTTTAATAATGTTCCACAATTGTGGCAGTTCATCCAGCCGCCATTTACGCATTATTTTTCCCCAGGGCGTTATGCGTGGGTCCTGGTCGCTGCTTAGTTCGGGACCGTTCTTTTCTGCATCAGGTATCATACTCCTGAATTTGATCATGGTAAAAGGGCGTCCCTTGTAACCGATGCGTTCCTGAAAATAAAACAGCGCTCCTTTTGAAGATAGTTTTACACGGATGGCTGTATAAATAAATAAGGGAAGAAGGATGATAAGGCTGAGTACGCTGGCGGCAATATCCAGCAATCTTTTTATATGCTGTTGCCATGCCGGCATTAAACCCGATTGAAGTTCTATCAGCGGAATGCCGAGTACATTATTTGTTTTAACAGAACCGGTGATGATATCGACGGTATCGGCAGTTAATTTTATGTTTACTTCCGTATCGCTTAATTGTTGCAGTATTTTTTCCAGTTGGTCTCTTTCTTTTTTTTCTACAGCAATAATTACTTCTTCAATTTTATTGTTAGCGATGATGGCAACTGAATCAGCGGCATTACCAAGGTTAATAATACCCGGCGGTAAAGCAGAGCCATTATTGCCATTGGTATTGGCAAAGCCTGCAACCCGGAAGCCCGTTTTTTCTTTATTATTAATGATGGAATTATATAGATTTATGGCATTGGTACTGGAGCCCAGAATGAGTGTATTAAAAAACACGGTTCCCTTATTCAGTTGATTTTTTGCACGGTTTAAAAATAACAGCCTGATACAAAAGGTAATCAGAGTCTGGATGAGCCATAGCGAAATAAATTCTTTGTAATAAATTGTATAATCGCCGGTAGCATCATACAATAAAAATAAAAAGAGGATGCAGATGCTGGCAAAAAATGTATAGATAGCGGTATTTGAAAATTCAACCAGCCTTGATTTCAGATACAAATTACTGTAACTGCCAACCAGGTAGTAAATCATCAGCCACACTAAGGGAAAAACAATAAGGCCAATATAAAACCTTGGGCCAATTACAAAGGCTTCGTTTATAATATATTTTCTTGCAAAATAAAAACTTACCCAGGAAAGTATGGCTGCCACACAATCGCCTAAAGCATACCAGCTAATATGTATTCTTGGTTGGTTCAAAGAATCAGGTTGTAATTAGCGTAAAATAAGTTTCATCTATCAATGGGTTGTTGCATTACCGATTTTTTCCAAAATCTGGTGAGCTACTTCCATTGCACGGAATCCATCCAGCACAGTAACGGCTGTGTCGGTATTATTTAAAATGGCATTTCTAAATTCTTCCAGTTCCGTTTTAATGGCATTTACATCCTGCACCGGTGGATTGGCAATAGTAATTGTTTTTTTACCATAATTCGTATCAATATCAAAAGTAAAAACATTGCTGTCGCCGGGGGTATTTAAACGTATGATCTCGGTTTTCTTTTCCAGAAAATCTATGCCGATATATGCATCTTTCTGAAACAACCGCATCTTACGCATTTTTTTCATGGAGATACGACTGCTGGTAAGGTTGGCAACACAACCATTATCAAACTCAATACGAACGTTGGCAATATCAGGCGTATCGCTCATTACTGCCACGCCGTTGGCACTTATATAATTTACATTGCTTTTTACCAGGCTTAAAATAATATCAATATCATGAATCATCAGGTCCAGTATCACACTTACATCAGTACCCCTTGGATTAAATTGTGCCAGGCGGTGTACTTCAATAAACATAGGTTGCAGCACTTGGTTTTTTAAAGCCAGAAATGCAGGATTAAATCTTTCAACATGTCCCACCTGAAATTTTATATTGGCTTCCTTAGCCAGTTTTACCAGTGCCTTTGCTTCTTCCATCGTATTGGCCAGCGGCTTCTCCACAAAAACGTGCCTGCCTTTTTTTATGGCGAGTTCGCAAAGTTCAAAATGGCTGGTAGTTGGTGCTACAATATCCACTGCATCGCAGGCATCAATTAGTTTTTCTGCATCAGTAAAGCGTAGTATTTTGTATTTTTCGGCAACCTGTGTTGCATTGGCATCATCGGTGTCAACAAAACCAATCAATTGAACGCCTTCAATTTCGGTCCAGTTATTTAAATGAAATTTCCCTAAATGACCCGCTCCTATAACACCAACTTTTAGCATAAATTTATTTTACCAGTTTCTCCGTTGCAGAGAAATATTAATTAAATGATTTTAGATTTCGGTTAAAGGTGCTTCTTCCCAAAAGCCCATTTTTCCGAATTTCTCAATGCGCTGTTCCACTCTCTTATCGGGGTCAATTGCTTTTAACTCCTTTATAACCGGCAGCAGGTAGGCTTTCAAAATATCGGCTGCTTCCTGGTAATCCCAATGGGTGCCTCCTAAAGGTTCGGGTATCACTCCATCAACCAAACCAAAGCCCAGCATATCTTTACCGGTAAGCCTCAGTTGCTCTGCTGCAGTTTCTTTTTTATCCCAGGTACGCCATAAAATGCTGCTGCAGCTTTCGGGAGATATAACCGTGTACCAGGTGTTTTCAAGCATAAAAACTTTGTCGCCAACACCAATGCCCAATGCACCGCCGCTGGCACCTTCGCCAATGATTACACATATTACAGGCACTTTTAGCCTGATCATTTCATAAATATTTCTGGCAATGGCTTCACCTTGTCCTCTTTCCTCTGCTTCCAGTCCAGGGAAAGCACCGGGCGTATCAATTAAAGTAATAACGGGTTTATTAAATTTCTCGGCAAGTTTCATAAGTCTTAATGCCTTACGGTAGCCCTCGGGATTTGCCATGCCAAAATTGCGCATTTGGCGGGTTTTGGTATTGGCTCCTTTCTGCTGGCCAATAATCATAACAGTTTCTCCATCCAGTTGGGCAAATCCACCTACCATTGCTTTATCGTCTTTCACATTACGGTCGCCATGCAGCTCAATAAAATTGGTACACATGTTCTGTATGTATTTTAAAGTATAGGGCCTGTCGGGGTGGCGGCTCAGTTGAACTTTTTGCCAGGGCGTTACATTGGCAGTAATGTGCTTTTTTGTTTCCACAATCCGCTCTTCAAGCATGGTAATGGCACCACTCATATTGGTTTTCGACTTTTCAGAAGTGATCTTCAGCTGTTCAATCTGGTCATATAGCTCTTTGATTGGTTTTTCAAAGTCGAGAAACTGTCGTTTTTTTAATTCAATCATGTAGTAAGTTTACAATTTAAATTAACAATTAGTTGTTATTTGACACTTAAAAAACTGTAAGATAGTTTGTAAAAATACGGCTTACAATTTTTTTAATAAAGTTTTGGAATGGGAATATAAGAAACCTATCTTTGCCGTCCTGAAAAACGGAGCAAAAACATAATATGGTTTTGGATTCATGACTCAGATAGTAGGATCGGTAGTTCAGTTGGTTAGAATGCTGCCCTGTCACGGCAGGGGTCGCGGGTTCGAGTCCCGTCCGGTCCGCCAAAAGCCTTCAATACCTCGTATTGGAGGCTTTTTGTTTTATCTAATTTCAGTTCTTCTCAATACCTTCACAAAAAAAATTGTATCATGAGTTTGCGTACACAATTGCAGGGCACGGGGGTTGCCATCGTTACTCCCTTTAAATCAACCATGGAAGTTGATTTTGATGCTTTGGAAAAACTGATAGACTTTACGATTGAAAACGGTATTGAATACATCGTCAGCTTAGGCACAACCGGCGAAACACCCACGCTTGATACAGAAGAGCAATTTGACATCATCCACTATACTTTTGAAAAAGTGCATGACAGGGTGCCGGTGGTTGTGGGTATTGGTGGCAATAACACCAAAGAAGTAATGGAGAATTTACAAAGTTATCCGTTGGAAAAAGCAGTAGCTGTATTATGCGCCAGTCCTTATTATAACAAGCCCTCGCAGGAAGGTATTTTTCAACATTATAAAAACCTTGCCGATGCAAGTCCTCAACCCGTAATATTATATAATGTGCCTGGCAGAACCGGAAGTAATATATCAGCAGCAACAACTTTGCGCCTGGCAAAGGAAGTGGATAATATTGCCGGCATTAAGGAAGCCAGCGGCAATATGGTGCAATGCATGCATATTTTGCATGACAGGCCCGATGATTTTTTGGTTGTTAGCGGCGATGATCATGTTACACTGCCGTTAATAGCCTGCGGCATGGATGGAGTTATCAGTGTGGCAGCAAATTGTTTTCCAAAAGATTTTTCGGAAATGGTGCGCCTTTGTTTAAAAGATGATTTTGCTGCTGCAAGACCACTACATTATAAATGCCTGGAAGGAAATGATCTGTTGTTTGCAGAGAATAATCCTGCCGGTGTAAAAGCATTTTTATACGAACTGGGCTTAATTGAAAACGTATTAAGATTGCCGCTGGTGCCGTTGAGCAACGCTGTTCATCAAAAAGTAAAAACTTACCTGGCCAGATGAAATGAGCGAATAACAAAAGTTAATACCGGTCTAAATCTCTATAGCGAATTCCATCTGACAAAAATGAAATAAAAACAACAGATGAAATATTTTTTGTGCATTATATTTTTTACCTGCAGTTTTTTTTATGGCGGGGCACAATACAGCATTGTTTTTAAGTTAGGAAAATATCCGTTTAAGCACCAGAATGACACAGCTTTTCTTGCAGGAAATTTTAATGGCTGGAATCCCGAAAACGATGCCTTTCGTTTTTTACTTACGGGTGAAAATAGCTTTGAGTTAATACTCAATTTGCCTGCAGGGCAGTATGCTTATAAATGCACCAGGGGCAATTGGGGAAATGTAGAATGTGCTGCCAATGGAAAAGATATAAAAGATCATACGTTCCTTGTATCTGCCGATACAACCATTGAAATAAATATTGAAGCCTGGAGAGATGATTTTGCTGCAGTAAGCAAAATGCACACCGCCAGTAAACAGGTGCAGGTTATAGATACTGCATTTTTTATTCCGCAGCTAAACAGAAACAGGCGCATCTGGATTTACCTGCCGGAAGCATATGAAAAAAGCAAAAAACATTACCCGGTTTTATATATGCACGACGGGCAGAATATTTTTGATGAATATACAGCAGGTTTTGCCGAATGGGGTGTTGATGAATGCCTGGATAGTTTGATAAATGCAGGAAGGCAGGCTTGTATTGTAGTGGGAATTGATAACGGCCCCAAAAGGTTAAATGAATACAATCCATTTGCATTTGGTGATTTTGGAGAAGGAGAGGGCGACCGGTATCTGAACTTTATTTCAAAAACCCTGAAACCATTCATTGATAAAAAATACAGAACACTGCCATCAAAAGAAAATACCATCATAGCCGGCAGTTCAATGGGCGGTCTCATCTCTTATTATGCCATGATAAAACAGCCACAGGTTTTTGGAAAAGCCGGTATTTTTTCGCCAGCGTTCTGGACAGCGCCGGCCATTAAATCTTTAACAGATTCACTGGCAGGAAAACTGAATGGAAAATTTTTCTTTTATATGGGCGCAAAGGAAGGCGTTACTTATGTAAAGGATATGGTAACGATACAGGAAGTGCTGGGAGAAAAATCTGCTGCCATGATTTACTCAGTTGTTGATGACGATGGTATGCATAATGAAGCAGCGTGGCGAAAATGGTTTCCTGAATTTTACTGCTGGATAATGGCTGAGGGATTCAACAATGTGATAAAAGTTGAAGAGTAGCTGTTGTTATGTTATCCAAATATTTGCCTTCGGCAAAACTAAATTTGCCACTGAGGCACAGAAGCACTGAATCTGAGAATTGCAAATGTATTTTTCTGTGTTTCCATGCCTCAGTGGCAAAAAATATTCTCCGCAGGAGAATCCATTCGTGTTAATTTGTATACTGAGCTTGTCGAAGTATTAGTGGCAAAAAAATATTCCGCAGGAAATCTTACTATATCATGTAACAACTGCCCTGAATGGCAAGTTCAGTATTTTCAAATACTTCCACAGTCTCACTTAAAAATTCATCCAGCATTTCGTATTTGGAAGAAAAATGACCGATGAGTAATTTTTTAACATTGGCTTTTTTTGCAATCGTACCAGCCTGTACGGTTGTACTGTGAAACCGGGCTGCGGCACGTTCGTGCAGGTCTTTCAGGTAGGTAGTTTCGTGATAAAGCATATCAACATCCTTAACTTTTTCTGCCAGGCTTTCATCAAAAATGGTATCGGCACAATACGCATAACTTTTTCCTTTAGCGGCTGCAGTTGTAACTTCATCATTCGGTACAATGGTCCCTTTTTTTGTAACATAGTCTTCGCCACGCTGCAGATTTTCATAAAATGCTGCCGGTATTTCATAAATCTTTGCCCGTTCTGCATCCAGCTTCCTGGGATTTTTTTTCTGCCTGAATAAAAATCCCCAGCAGTCAATGCGGTGCTTTACTTTAAAGCACTCCACCGTCATTTTATTTCCGTCAAGTATCAATCCTTCATTTTGTAAAGGATGAAAATGTAAATTGAAACAAAGATGTGTTGATGCATAATTTAACTGCAGTGTTATCAACTGCTCCAGGTCTGGTGGCGCATGCAAATGCAGGTCCTGTGTGCGGTTAAGCAGACTCATGCTGGTAATTAAACCAATCAGACCAAAATAATGATCGCCATGTAAATGCGAAATGAATATGTGATTTATTTTGCTGCGCTTTACCTTGTATTTGGCAAACTGCATTTGAGTTCCTTCACCACAATCAATCAAAAAACTCTCTTCCATGGTTTGTAAAACCTGGGCAGTGGGGTTTCTGTCGAAAGCCGGTATTGCAGAGTTGTTGCCAAGTATAGTTAATGCAAGCAAGTTTTTTTGTTTTGAGTTTTGGGTTAATAGTTTTTAGTTATTCGTTCGAATGGTTAAAGCGATAATGATATTTGAAGACTGTAAAATTTATTGAATTGCTGCTTAACTACAAACAATAACCCATAAACCACAAACTAATTCCATTCACCCCTTAATAATTCTCTTTCAATTTCTTCCATCTGCACAATATCCCAGGCTTCGCTTTCTGATGGGGTAACATTCATAAATTCCAGAAGTTCTTTTTGTTCCAATAATTGTACCACATCTTTTTGAAAGCCACAGATCACAAATGAGCAGTTGTTTTCATAAAACTGCTGTTGAATTTTCGCAATATTTTCAGCTATCGCTTCAACAACGTTTTTTACCGCATCCATTTTTAAAACAACATGAGGTATGTCTTTTTGCAGGTATGCAAGCAACAATTGGTTAAATTCATCTGTCATATTAACAGATAAATGCGCTTCTTCGGGCGTAATAACAGTAAATTTTTCTTTGGTATCTATTTTGACATTCATAAAATGCAAATCAGGGTTATATAAGTCGTTCTTTGTAAAGTAAAGTAAATTTTGTTAACCTAAAACCAAACAATAAAAAAATTGTTTACTGGTTATAAGTATGTTAACAGGGTTTACAGCAACTGTTTTAATCAGTAACTTCAACAGAGCTAATTTTAAACATATTAACATTTACGGACTACGCCCAACCATATCCTTGAAATAATCGTTATTATTGTACAAGCTAAATTCAATATAAGATGGATAATAATTTTTCAGCGCAGGTAAAAGAAATCATTTCCTACAGCAGGGAGGAGGCATTAAGATTGGGAAACGACTTTATTGGAACGGAGCATTTAGTATTGGGTTTAATCCGCGATGGTGAGAATACAGCCATTAAGATATTAAGATCACTCAATATTGATTTGTCCGAACTTCGCAAAGAGATTGAAATTGCGGTTAAAGATAAAACCGGAAAAAATATTGCAAACATCAACTCTCTTCCATTAACCAAGCAGGCCGAAAAAGTGATTCGTATCACCGTATTGGAAGCAAAGGCTCAAAAAAGTGTATTGGTTGAAAGTGAGCACCTGATGCTTTCTATCTTAAAAAACAAAGAGAACATTGCTACACAGATTTTAAACCAGTTTGATGTGGATTATGATGTGTTTAAAAATGAACTTGGCTTTGTTACCAGCAACCCGCCTTCGGCCGAATTTAATGATGAAGGCGATGATGATTTTGATGAAGAAAGAAAACAATACGGCGGACAAAAAGCGCAACGCCCCGGTGCTGCCAATCAACCCAAAACTAAAACTCCGGTACTGGATAATTTTGGCAGGGATATAACCCGCCTCGCAGAGAACGGTTCTTTAGATCCGATTGTTGGCAGAGAAATTGAAATTGAAAGAGTATCCCAGATATTATCCCGCCGCAAAAAAAATAATCCTATTTTAATTGGAGAGCCAGGTGTGGGTAAAACCGCCATAGTAGAGGGTTTGGCATTAAGGATTGTGCAACGCAAAGTTTCCCGTGTTTTGTTTGATAAGCGGGTGGTGAGCCTTGATTTGGCAGCATTAGTTGCCGGTACAAAATACCGTGGGCAGTTTGAAGAAAGGATGAAAGCAATTATGAACGAGCTGGAAAAAAACAGGGATGTTATTTTGTTTATTGATGAGATACATACCATTGTTGGTGCAGGTGGCGCAAGCGGATCGCTGGATGCTTCTAATATTTTTAAACCGGCTTTGGCACGTGGAGAGTTGCAATGCATTGGCGCATCTACTTTAGATGAGTATCGAATGCACATCGAAAAAGATGGCGCATTAGATCGTCGTTTTCAAAAAGTATTGGTTGAGCAGCCATCGGTGCCGGAAACCATTGAAATACTGAATAACATTAAAAGCAAGTATGAAGATTATCACAATGTAACCTACAGTCAGGAAGCCATTGAAGCTTGTGTAAAACTGAGTGACCGGTACATGACAGACCGGCTATTGCCCGATAAAGCGATTGATGTACTGGATGAAGTAGGGGCAAGAAAGCACATTAAAAATATAAATGTACCCGAAGATATTATCGAGCTGGAAAAAAAGATAGAAGACATTAAGCTCGAAAAAAATAAGGTAGTTAAAAGCCAGCGATTTGAAGAAGCGGCATCTTTAAGAGATACGGAGAAACGTTTGCAGGAAGAACTGGAAGCAGCCAAGAATGCCTGGGAAGAAGAAAGCAAACACAAGCGTTACCCTATTGAGGAAGAAGATATTGCCGAAGTAGTACACATGATGACGGGCATTCCGGTAAAAAGAATGGTTCAGGCCGAAACAGACAAGCTGCGCCGCATGGCAACCGATCTTCAGGGAGCTGTAGTTGGACAAACTGATGCCATTTCAAAAGTGGTTAAAGCCATACAGCGTAACAGGGTAGGGCTTAAAGATCCTAAAAAACCAATTGGTACTTTTATTTTCCTGGGTCCAACCGGTGTTGGTAAAACAGAACTTGCCCGCTCACTTGCAAGACATATGTTCGACAGTGATGATGCCCTCATACGTATAGATATGAGTGAGTACATGGAAAAATTCACTGTAAGCCGTTTAATTGGTGCACCTCCCGGATATGTTGGTTACGAAGAGGGTGGGCAGCTTACAGAAAAAGTTCGTCGTAAACCTTATTGTGTAATACTGCTGGATGAAATTGAAAAAGCCCACCCCGATATTTATAATATTTTGTTACAGGTGCTTGATGAGGGGCAATTAACCGATGGTATGGGCCGTAAGATTGATTTTAAAAATACCATGATCATCATGACATCAAATATTGGTGCCAGGCAGTTAAAAGACTTTGGTGATGGGGTTGGTTTTGCAACAGCCAATCGTATGGAAAATGTAGATGAAAATAACAAAGCAGTTATTGAAAAAGCATTGAAGCGTACCTTTAGCCCCGAATTTTTAAACCGTATTGATGATGTGGTTGTGTTTAATTCATTAACCAAAGAACACATTTTTGAGATCATTGATATTGTAATGCAGGGAGTTATTAAACGCCTTACCAACCTGGGTTTGGCCATGGAGCTTACACCTGAAGCAAAAAGTTTTATTGCCGATAAAGGCTACGATGCTCAATTTGGTGCAAGGCCCCTGCACAGGGCCATTCAAAAATACCTGGAAGATCCGCTGGCAGAAGAGATATTGAATATGAATATTAAGAACGGGGATGTAATGGTGGCAGAAATGGATGAGACAGGAGAAAAGATACGATTTGTACTGAAGCAGGAAGAAAAGAAAAAAGAAAAAAAGTCTGAAGCCTGATCTTACAGCTTTGTTAACTAGCAAAAATGCCGGTCATATATTTTTGACCGGCATTTTTGTTTAAATATTTTCTATTTATTGTTTAATCAATTTTTCCACAATGTTATCCGTATCAGTAATAATCTTTAGTAAATGTGCCCCACTGGATAATTTGTCAAGGTCGCGTATGGTAAACCAATTAAAGCCTTTGTAACCTTTTACTGATTTTTGAAAAACCAGCTTTCCACTAATATCCAATAATCTGAACTCAACCGGGGTGGTATGGGTAAGTGTCAGGTACACATCTAAGTAATTTGTAAATGGATTCGGCGTTATTTTAGTGGTTAACTGTATATTACTGTTAATGCGTATAATTATTGTTTTGCTATAGGTGTACGCTCCATTCTTGTCATACATTTTCAATCGGTAATAGTTTGATCCGTTTGAAGGAGACCCGTCAACAAGTTTGTAATTCTGAACATTACTGATTGTACCGCTGGCTTTTACTGTACCAATGGGTTTAAAATTCGATCCGTCTGTACTACGTTCTATCACAAAATTTTCTGCATTTACTTCGTTTGCTGTTACCCAATAAAGGTCAACTTTACCAGCATTCAATTTTCCATTAAAATCAAGCAATTCTAAGGGTAAAACGCTGCCCACTTGTGCTACCAGCATGTGTAAAAAAACACCTGCGCAAATTGGCTGAGGCGCAGTAGCAGTAACATCGCAAAGCGAATAAGTAACCAGGTCGGGGCCTATATAATTAAAAAATGGTGTGAACAGGTAAGTTCCATCT
>JBKJLT010000063.1:0-6867 GCA_046596765.1 Ferruginibacter sp.
GAATTTCAATGAGTGTAACCTTGAGGGGTTACAGCTCATTGAAAATTTCTGGGTATTAACCTCACCTCAACACAAAGAAATAAAAAGTTAAGTGCAGTAAATTAAATTTTCGATAAAGCGGTTTTACAAGTAGTTAAAACGAGGCAGTAGCCCGTTAACCTTTTAAAGAGCAGAAATTTTAAAACCCCCATTTTACTTTTGTGGAAATTACAGCGGTACATAATAAATGCACTACGTAATGCTTGCTGAACAGATCAGGCATGCTGGCATTTATTAATTTAATAAGTTCATTTTTTAATTCTGTAGCATTACCGGGTTCGGTAATGTAATTATTATACTCTTTCAGGTAAAATTCTTTTTCATATTTACCAATCTCCAGATTACCATTAAGCATTTTTACAAGTAAACCGTCAGGTTTTAAAGGCGGATAAACAGTGCCATCTCTTTGGATATTTACTATGGTCATAAGCTTTTGATGCAGAGCGTTAAAAGAAATAAAGGCGGATGCAGAGGTAAGCAAAGCTACATTGGATTTTAAAACGAAACTGGAAAAGAGCTTTTAAATTCAGGGGCTCATATCAAAGGAATAAAACGCTAAATTTAATTAACTATCATCCGCCTTTATTAAAATAAAAATATACTAAAAAAGCAGCAGCCTGTACTTTATTCGATAAAGCTGATTATTTGCTGGTTGAAATATGAATATGGATTGATTAACCCAAATTTTGAAGAGTTAATCGGGCAGTACTACCCAGTAACACAGTACTATTCTTCTTCGTTCATCATCTATTGTATAATCTTTGATATTTGATACAGGAAAGGCTTCGCCTTTTCCCTGACCAATATATTCAATTTTAAGATTGGCGGCATTTTTAAAACCCGCTGCTTTTTTAAGGTAAATGCCGGTCATTTGCTCAATAAGTTCCTTTGCACGCAATTCAGATATCTTCTGGTTTAACTCTGCATTGTTAGCCTGAGGCTTGTTTAATTCCTTTAATAAAGTGAAGTATAATTCGCTGTCGGGAGTAATTCCCGTACCATCCGCAAATCCTAAAATAACTATCGTAGCAGTTCGGGGGTATTGGCTGTATTTATTGCAGAAAAGCATTAGGGAATCCATAAGCGGCTCAAAGGATAAAGCGGCTTTTTCTACTTTATCTTCAGGTATACTGTATTTACCAGGACCGAAAAATGCAGCCAGGTCAAACTGTTTATAATCGGCAACATTTAAGCCATCGTAAATCATTAAATACAAGGCAAGCCTCAGGGCATATTCGTCATTTATTTTTTGAAGAGAATCAAGTGCTGGTACTACAATTGACCTGTAATTTCTCTTGGTTCTTTTTTTATCCTTTAAAATTTCATTTAACTGGCTGGCCAGTACAGTGGCTGTATCCAGCTGTGCCTTTACTTTGGGCAGCTTGTTAGTAATACGTGCCAGAATATTACTGTCTATTTTGTTTGCCTGCAATTTTACAATGGCCTGCTTACTGATATTGTTAATTTCCGCATTTTCATGTTGCAGGTGCAATTCAATATCTGTAAGTTTAATTTTTGTCACAACAATTTTTTTCTCGCTAACGCAGGAATACATTAAAACTACAGTGGTTAGTAAAATCGGTATTTTTTTCATAATCTTATTTTGGAACAGGTTTTACATTAAAATCCAATGTTGAATTTTTTGACTGCTTTAGTATTTGCAATTTATTTTTAAGAATGGTCTGATAAGTATTATCCGGGTCGGCTTTAATCTGCTGTATCAGTAATTCGTTTGCACGGTTATCTCCCTTGTAATTATATTCTATTAAAGAACTTTTGCCATAGATATTGAATTCATTTGCAGAAAGCAAAAGTTCATCTACAATATTATTTGATCCTCCCTTTGCGGTTGGCAACTCCTCTAAATTATTAAAAATTGTTACGCTTTCAAATTTTTCTCCCTTATTCCATAAAAATAAGATTAACCCTGCTACAATTAAGCCCGCAGACCATAGTATTATATAGACGAATGCTTTTTTAATTTTAATGTTGTTTAATGTTGTTGTACGTATTTTCCAACTCGTCAATTAACCCTGCTGTGCTATTTATAATTTCTCTTTCATTTTCTTTTTCTGAAATCATTTTTTGTAAACCTATAATTTTTTGCATGGCCCTGCTGTTATTGCCAAGGGGCGATATACTGCTGATAAGATAATGACAAACTGCAGGCAAGGCTGAAATATTCTCTTCCTCAATTATTTTTTTCAATTTTTCTATCTCTCCCGGTATTTCCTTTTTCACCTGGTTTAAAATAATTTCAGCCATTTTTTCATCCCCACCGGCAAGCTGTAACAAAAAATGATTGGTATGTATTTCACCAGGCTGTTCTGCAGGCGTAATAAATGCTTTAAGATATTTCAACAGGATATTTTTCAATTCCCCTTCATCCAATGGTTTAGCCAGGTAACCGTTCATACCGGCTGCCCTGCATTTTTCTTTCTCGGCATCCATTACATAGGCAGTCATAGCCACTACAGGTAAAGCGTTCCCGGTTTCTCTTATAGCAATACAGGTTTTATAACCATCCAGCACAGGCATCTGTATATCGAGGAGTAGCAGGTTAAACTGCTGATTTTTCAATACTTCCAGCACATCCTTTCCATTTTCTTTAATCGCAGGTTCAATACCATACTGCTTTAAAAGCGTTGCAATTAATATGCGGTTTACGTTATTATCTTCGGCAACAAGCACTTTGGCACCACTAAATGTTACCACCGGGTTATCAGTTACTTTTAAGGCTCTACCCTTATTTTCTTCCACAACATTTTTTATAAACGGAAGTTGTACGGTAAATACAGAACCTTCTCCCTCGGTGCTCTTCAGTAAAATACTGCCACCAAGCAAAGCTGCAATATCTTTTACAATAGCAAGTCCAAGGCCTGTGCCTTTTTGAATATGCTCTTCTGAATTTCCGGCTTGCTGAAAACGTTCAAAAATTATTTCCTGCTTTTTCAATGGTATTCCCATACCTGAGTCTTCTACCCTAAATTGCAGGGCAATTTCTTTTGCGTTTTCCAGCGATTTTGAAACACTCACTTTTACAAAACCTTTGTTTGTGCATCTAAAAGCGTTGCTTACCAGGTTAACCAGTATCTGGTAAATCCGGTCAGGATCTCCCTGCAGAAACTGCGGCACGCCTTCATCAATTTGCCAACTAAAATCAAGCTGCTTTTCTTTTGCCGTATTAAAGAACATCGCCTCCAGTGTGTGCATCATTCTTTTAAGATCAAATTCTTTTTGCTCTACCGTCATTTTGCCCGCTTCAATTTTGGCAATATCCAGTATGTCGTTTACAAGGCTCAGCAGGTTATTGCTGGAGTCTTCAATAATATCAGAAAATTTTTGCTGTTCTTTATCTAAAGCTGTTTGCTTCAGCAACCTGCTAAAACCCTTTATAGCATTGAGTGGTGTGCGTATCTCATGACTCATATTTGCAAGGAACTGCTCTTTAATAATAGCCGATTTCTTTACTTCATCATTTGCCTTTTCCAATGCCTTTATTAAACTTACCTGGCGCCGGTAACGGCTTATGATAATGGTGCCCAGAATCAATATTGCGGTTATTGCAATTAGTGCAAATATTTTATTAAGGGTTGATAATTTTTGAGAAGCTTCTGTATTGCTGTTAAATGTGTTTTTTAATCTTGCTTCCAGGCCTTTTTCAATATTGATGGCTGTTTGATAAATACTATCGCCGGCATGTAAGCTGGCCAGAGAATCTGCAAAACGCTTTTTTAAAATTTCATCACCTGATTCTGTTGCCTCCATTACTTTAAAACTCATAGCTACCTGCCGGCTGATAAATTTGTTCAGTTCTATAAAATTTTTCCGGGTTTCTGTATCAACATTCAACTGTTGCAGCACCGAAACATTATACCCCATTGCAGCCAGCGAATCGTTAATTGCCTGCATGTAATATTTATCCGTGCTTTCCGTGGCTACCCTTGCTTCCAGCACTGCTGCAGTATTTACAATTTCCTGTAGCCGGTTATTGATGGTAAAAATAACTGCGGCTTCCTGGTTGCCGCTTTTTAAGCCCCTGATGGTTTTTATGGTAAAAACTTGCGCAGCCAATATCAGTAACAGCAATACTACTGTGAGGGAAAGTATCCAGAAATAATATCCAAAGCGGGTTTTCATGTATGCCTTTAAATAAGCTGGAGTTTTTTTAATAAATCGTTTTTATATGTTTCAGAAACAGGAACTGCAGTGCCCATAATAAATGCAACCCCATCCTCTATATAATCAATTTTTGAAACCGGGATAAGAAACCCCCGGTGAATGCGTACAAACTCAGAAGCCGGTAATTTATCTTCCATGCTTTTTAAGGTAGAATGAATGATGTACTGTTTTTCAACGGTGTTTATCTTTACATAATCTCCTTTAGATTCAAGCCATAATATTTCATCCAGTAAAACCTTGCGGATAACTTTATTGTCTTTAATAAAAATCTGCTCACGGTTTATTTCATTCACCTGTGCATTTTTCATAGCAAGCAGTTCTTTTGCCTTTTCAATGGCAAGCATCACCCTTGCTATGGAAACCGGCTTTACAATGTAATCAATCACGTTCAGTTCAAACGCCTCAATGGCATAACCGGTTTTTGCTGTAATTAAAATGGTTGCAGGTTTTTGGGGTAATAGTTTAAGCAGTTCCAGACCGGTCATGCCGGGCATCTCTACATCCAGCAATAAAATATCCACATCATTTTTGCTTAAAAAAGATTTTGCGTCAATAGCCGATTCACATTCACCCGCTATTTCAATGTCATCAATTTTTTTCAGCATCTCACTCAACATAAGACGTATCACTTTATTATCATCAACAATCAATACTTTATTCATGTAACACAGGTTATTTGCTAATAAATATACTCATAACTGCTGATATGCCTTAAGCAGTTTTTAAACCTGTTGAGTTGTTAGAGAAACCCGCTGCAATGTTTATGCAGGAAAGCAGTAATTATGCTGTTTTTTACTGGTTCCCTTCAATTCCAATAATGATAATGTACCATGCCATTCCGGCAATATATTACAGCAAAAAGCCGTCTCTGATATTGAGACGGCCTTTTTAAAAAACATGCTTTTACTCTTTAATAAATCTTTGCACATCTCCCAGCTTTTCGCCTTTGTTGTTAATAAGACGCAGGAAGTATAGTCCTGCAGTGCGTTTTGTCATATCCAAAGGAATAACATTAACAGCATTGTTTATTTCTATTGGCCAATCAGATAATTTCTGGCCTAAGGCATTAACTATTATAATTGTTGCCTTTCCACGGTATGCTGTATTAAAATTTAGAAATAATATTGTACTAACCGGATTCGGATAGATACTCATCATATCGCTGCTGCTGCAAATGGTTTTAACCGTTACAATTTGCGAATAAATGAAACTTCCATCCATATCTACCATTTTTAACCGGTAATAAATAAGCCCTGTATTTTGAGCCAGTACATGCTGATAAGATTTTCCACTGGCAGAATTAGTTGCCTTTATTTCAGCAGCAGCAATGTAGCTAAGCCCGTCTGAACTTTGTTCCAGTACAAATTTATTGGCATTGAGTTCCTGTGCTGTTGTCCATTGTAAAATAGCATTACAGTTATTGGCTTTTCCGGTAAATGAATTCAACCTGATTGGCAAAACAGCGTTCCAGTTAATGATATAATCGGCAGGAACAGGATCTTTTTTACCGGCTGCATCAACAAACGAATATTGAAATGAACTACTAACTTGTCCTACAGTAGCCGGTGTTATTTTCAGCTGCAGTAAAGCAGGATTGTAATTATTAATCTGCTGGCCGTTTACAACAAGCAGTCCGTTATAATATAATTCAGCATTGGCAGGTACAGCATCGATGATAATAGTTCTGCCAGTTAATACGCCGCAAGCTCCTGTACAATCTTCGGGATCTGCTCCACTTAACGCCGGAGGATTTGCTCCTCCATTCAGCGTAATAAATGTACCTACGGGTGGCTGGACTTTGGCATAAGATTTTGGATCCGAATCTGGTAACTGCTCAATTCCAAAATCAAAATTTACTGTATTGGTAAATCCATAATTGCGGTTATCAATCACACCTAAAATACCACCATCAATGGTGCCGTTACGGGTTTCGCCGGTATTAACCCAACCTGCCGGTAGTGCAACAACTGGAGCAGGTTGCCCTACGGTTCCCTGGTTTGTAGTTAACTGTAATGAATAATTTACACCCGGATTAATGTTGATAAAACTGTATGTTCCATTTGCAGCAACTGCTGTTGTTGCCACCACGTTGCCGCTACCATCAACCAGATTTACATACAAAGTACCACCTGCATTGGTAGCTGGTTCGCCTGCTCCATTTTGTACCACGTTTCCATTTGCATCATCCCACACTTTACCTGCTATATTAATGCCGGGCCCAACGAGTAAGTGAATGGTTGCATCGGCACATAATGGTTGTGGTGCAACAACGGTTACATCGCAAATGGTATAATTAACTTTATCCGGACCCACGTAACCTGCAGGCGGTGTGTAGAGATAAGTACCGTTGGCATAAAACTGAACTGTACCACCTTGTGCAGTAGCAACCGGTACACCAATTGGGGTTGCCGGGCCAGCGGTGTTAATAGTTGTTCCGTTTACCGAAACGGGATTATTATTCGGGTCGCTGTCATTACTGATGAAATTTCCGTTTACAGGTTTATTGATCGTGGTATATCCAAAATCATCTCCTGCAAATGGCGGATCATTCTGCAACCCATTTGGATCTTTTAATACATCTATTTTTAAAACAGCAGTTGAAGTTGCTCCATTGGCATCTGTAATGGTATAGGGCACACTGATGCT
>JBKJLT010000082.1:0-10292 GCA_046596765.1 Ferruginibacter sp.
AATTACCGGCAGGGGAATGGTTGCGTGGTGCTCGTGTCCGTCAGATCCTTTGTAAGATAAAAAGTGGAACTCGTGGGCGTCCATAATGTGTCCGAAGATAACTTCGTTGGCATCAAAAATCTTTGCTTTTTTAGCGGGTTCGCCTGTTGGTTCGTGTTGGGCAAAAGTTACATTTGAAAAAAACACTAAACTTACGCTGAAAACCGCTACCAGTATTGATTTGATGCTCTTTGATGCCATAATATCCCTGTAATTTGGCGCAAAGATAAGGATGGAGGGGTGAAATTAAAAATTGAGGGGAAATAATTTAGGGATTATTTCCTTTACCAGCTTTTCTTATTTTTTCCAATTCCTCAATATCCAACAGGTCTTGCGGCCTGCCGGCGGCTTTTTTACAGGCAATCAGGTGGTTATAGTGTAAAAACCGAACTGGAGTACTTTCAATTTCTGCAACAATTGCATATTTAAAGCACTCTTCGAAACCGATTTTTTCTAATCCTTTTACAGATACCATCACGTCTAATTTGAAACCCATATTTAATTGGAATTCGGTCCAGCCCGGTATAAAATCCATTGTTTCAATTGGTGAGTAATCACCTGAACCCTGCTCTTTAAGAGCCTTTCTTAAACGTTTCCTGTTTTCTAAACTGTCTTCGATCCAGATATCAATATCTTTTGTTGACCGGTTGTAGCCATGTAAGTTGATTGCAAAACCGCCAATCATAATATACCTCACCTCATTTTTATAAAGGCAGTTCCAAAGTGATAATATGTCTTCATCAAAAACATCCATCTTTTATTACTGATTTGGAAGAATGGGAGATTTTATGATTTTTGCTTTGCTTATCATATTGGAAACCTTAATCAGTTTCATAAGTATGTAAAACCTTTCTGTATAAGATAATTGTGAGGCTTCGAAGGCACGGGCGTTTTCCAGCTCTTCCTTACTGTTGTATGTTGTAAATCCTGTTTTTTGCATATTCAAATTTACACCACTTTTTCCTGCTTTTCAAACTGCATTTTGTGCAACTGGTAGTAAAACCCACGTTTTGCCAGCAGTTCATCATGACTGCCAATTTCTTTTATTTCGCCCTTATCAAGTACCATAATTTTATTGGCTTTGCGTATGGTAGATAAGCGGTGGGCAATTACAATAGAGGTACGGTTTGCAATCAATTTATCTATGGCATGTTGAATGAGCACTTCACTTTCTGTATCAACCGATGAAGTTGCTTCATCGAGTATTAAAATGGCAGGATCGTACAATAAAGCCCTTACAAATGAAAGCAACTGGCGCTGCCCCAGCGAAAGGGTAGCACCCCTCTCCATTACATTATAATCATAGCCGCCGGGTAACTGCATAATAAAATCATGAATACCGATCATTTTTGCAGCCCTCATCACTTCTTCATCTTTTATTGCCCGATTGCGGAGTGTTACATTATCTTTTACCGAGCCGCTGAATAAAAAAACATCCTGTAATACCACAGCAATTTTCGCTCTTAAATCATCCAGGTGAAAATCTTCAATATTGGTATCATCAACTTTAATGGTTCCTTTATTTATCTGGTACAGGCGGTTTAATAAACTGATGATGGAAGTTTTGCCGCTGCCCGTATGCCCAACAATGGCAAGGGTTTCGCCTGCATTCAGGGTAAAGCTGATATCTTTTAAAACATATTGCTCATCAATATAAGCAAACCACACTTTATCAAACTCAACCTTGCCTTTTAATTGTTCGGTTGTTTTATTGCCTTCATTGATAGTGCTGTCTTCATTGTCGTGTACTTTAAAAACACGTTCGCTGGCAATCATACCCATTTGTAAAACGTTGAACTTATCGGCAATTACCCGCAGTGGCCTGAACAATAAATTTAAACAAAGGATAAAAGCTGTTATAACCCCTGCAACTTTTTCGGCCTGTGCTGGATGCACTACATCATTGGCTGCCCACCATACCAGTAAGCCGATGGATAAAGCCATAACCAACTCTACAATCGGAAAAAAAACAGAATAAGCAAAAATGGCTTTGATATTTGCATTGCGGTGATCTTTATTAATTGCGTTAAATTTTTTGAACTCCCGCTCTTCGGCTGCAAATGCCTGTACTACAGCCATGCCTGTAATATGCTCCTGCACAAAAGCATTGAGGCTGGCAACTGCATTGCGAACCTGTATAAAAGATTTGTTTACACTTTCTTTAAAAAAATAAGTGGCTATAATTAAAACCGGAAAAGGTGCAAGACAAACTAATGTTAACCGCCAGTCAACAAAAAACATGTACGTTAATACCGAAATAATGGATAACAGGTCGGCAATAATAGGTATTAAGCCATCGCTGAAAATATCGTTGATGGATTCGATATCGTTTACGGTACGTGTGGTTAATGTGCCGATGGGCGTTTTATCGTACTGCGATAAGTTAAGATGAAGAATCTTATTGTAGGTGCTTACCCGCATGTCACGTACAACGCTTTGCCCCAAAGAAGCGGTGAGGAAAGTAAAGAAAAAGCGTAAGCCCGTTTCAAGCAGCAATAAAATAATTTGTAAAATGGTAATTTCTATAATAAAGCCACCGGGGCCATTTATAAAATGCGATGACATATTGCCCTTAATACCGTCATTGATGGTAAGCTGGATAAGTAAGGGCCTTACTGGTGCAATAACTGCAAGCACAATGGCTAAAACGAGCGAGCCGTAAAATTTATTTTTATAAGGAGCCGCAAAAAGAAAAACCCTGCGCAATAACGAAAAATCGAATATTTTTCTTTTTGCTTTGGCTGTATCAGTCATGTTGCAAAGGTAGGCGGCGATTTTAGATTTTAGATTGTCGATTTTAGATTTGCAAGTCCCAGAATTTCCTGGGGCAAATTGCTTATTGCATTATTCCTCCACCATATTATTATAACCTTTCAAAAAAATAGCTCCCAGGTTTTTGTACGGCGGTATATAATTATCCCAGCTTTCCCTGATGGAAGTATTTGTGTCTGCAGCGAAAAGCTTTGTAAGGGAAGCCCACATATTTTTCCAGACCAGTTTACTGCCCGATTCAAAAGTTTGATTTAAATAATTGAGGATTGGCCGGTTGATATCGCCTGCACCAATTTCTTTGGTAGAGATAATATGTGCATCGGGATTTACATCAATAATATCATTTAAGTTTTTGAAGCCGCCGCAACTGCCCAGCACCACAATTTTTGCATCGCCGGACATGCGCCTGATGGTACGGGGCAGCCAGTAGCTATGACCACGATGCACCACCACAGCAGGTTGCATATCATTTTCTGCCAGGTAATTATTTAAATGGATCTGTGCGCTATCGTCAAGGTTGGCATCATTATCCAACGGACGGTTGGCATACACCCATACATTTCCTTTTCTGGATCTTATTGCATACCACTCATCGTTTGATGTTACGATCCATTCTTTTGGAGAAAATGAATTGATGAAGGAAGGGAAAAATGTTTTACCATCCTTATCGCCATACCAGTAAACCTGTTGTATAATTCTGCCGCTATCGTCTTTTAAATCCTTGTTCTCAATTTCGTAAATAGAAGGAATACCCAACACACTGGTAAGGTCAATTTTATTGGTTGTATCGGCCGATAAAAAAATTGTTTTCAGCAATCCATAAATTGTTTTACCACGTGCATTCCCTTTTTCAATACTATTGTTCTCGTTGGCAATTACATAGCTCAGTATGGTGCCTTGCAATTTTTTGTCGGCAATACTGCTGTAACTATCGGCTACATCTATAGCATCTTCCAGGTTGCCTGTGTTATCAAGATTGGCGATAAAACCACGCATTAATGTTTGGGATGAACCTGTTGGCATGTAACTTAAAAAATTATCAAGCTTATTAAAATTTGCCGCCATTTTAATAAACTTTTTAAAAAAGTCGAAATGCACTTCAAGGAGCAATGAATCTGTTCTGGGATCTTTGCCAAGCCGCTGGATAAAGCGGGCATAACTATGTTTAAAGCTTGATGTGTAAATATCATTTTCGCCCATGATCATCATAAAGTACAGGTCAACAGCCGATAAGGAATCGGTAGCTTTCATACGCTGGCTGATATTGCTTAAATCGTGCAGCTCGTTTATAGGCGTAATAAAATGTTGAATGGCTTTGCTTTTTAAAACTTCTCTTAAACCATTGGTGCCAAACATGGCTATGGGGGTATCTTTGGCCGGTGAAGTGATTCTTTTAAAATACTCAATCTCGGTTTGTACCAGCAGTTTAAAATACCCAACACTGTCGTAGTTGGTTTCACTTTCGCCCACATATTTTTTTATGCCGTCAATCGTTTTCTTTCCTTTTAAAATATCATCCAAAAAAGGAAAATATAAAAGCGCTTTGGGTGTTTGGGTAAGATCAACAATTGCTTTTACCAGCGGATTGTTGTTACGAAGTATAGCCTTACCCAGTTTTGTATTGGTAGCCTGCGCAAGATTATAAATAGCTGTTGGGTTGTAGTTGCTGCTGTTTGCAATCAGCGAATCAGCAAAGGATTCGTTAAGGAAAGGCTCAATGGTTTGCAATATTTTACCGGGATATAGCGCACAAAATTTCAGGTACATTATCTTTTTACTTTCGGCTAAGCCGCTGTTTTCAGTAAATATCTCTGTAAGTATTTTACCAATATTATAAGTTGCCTTTTCAATTTCGGGTGCCATGCTAATACTGTCAATATCGGCTGTCATTATTTTATTAAAACTTTCAATCAGTTGCGGAGCATATACCGGATTAAATTCTTTTGTGCGGCAGGCATACCTGAATTTTTTTAACAGGTTTTCGATATAACTCAGGTATCTTATTTTTTGGTTATTGGTAACTATTTTATAATTGCGCTCAACTGAATCTTCCAGTATATTGATCTTTCGGATCATCACATCTGTGATTACCAGGTTAATTTCAGTTTTGTGTGTAGGGCTTACCTGGCCATCCAGTTTACCATCCATCTGGTCAAGCAGTACCTGTTCATTATTTATCTTATCATGAAAAAGCTGCCGGTAAATGGGCACAATAACCGAATCCTGTGCAGCAAATACGGGAGTAAATGCAATAAACAATAAACCAATAAGTATAAATTTCTTCATAGTGTAATGCGGTGCCAACTATAAAATTACAGTTGTGGCCGCACATATATCGTTTTAGCCGTTAAATTTATTGTTAATGCACCTTTTTTTAGTTAACAATTTAATAATACAAAACAAAGTGCAAACGGCGCTCCCGATTGCAGGTATAGACTATTTTTGCGCCGTATGAGTGCAATCAATCCTGTTAAAAAAATTCTAATTGCCGACGACGAGCCGGATATTCTGGAAATCGTTCAATATAATCTGCAGAACGAAGGCTACGAAGTAGCTACAGCAAAGAATGGAAATGAAGCGATTGAGCTGGCAAAACGTTTTAATCCCGACCTGATCATTCTGGATATTATGATGCCCGGCAAAAACGGTATTGAAGTTTGTAATATACTGCGCATGCAGCCTGTATTTAATGATACGCTGATCATTTTTTTAACAGCCCTTAGTGATGAAGTAACGGAAGTGAAAGGACTGGAAACCGGCGCTGATGATTTTATTACAAAACCGGTTAGCCCCAAAGTGCTCATCAGTAAGGTGAATGCACTTTTCAGAAGATTTAATAAAGAAGATACCGGCATTTTGCAAATTGGCGATTTAAAAATAGACCGGGAAAAGTACATTGTTAATTATCAGGGACAGGATATTATTCTTGCACGTAAGGAGTTTGAATTGCTGGCCCTGCTTGCCGGCAAACCCGGTAAGGTTTTTTTGCGCAACGAAATTTTAAACCAGGTTTGGGGAACCGAAGTTATTGTTGGCGACCGCACCATTGATGTGCATATCCGCAAGATCCGCCAGAAATTAAATCTTGATTGTATTACTACTGTAAAAGGTGTGGGTTATAAGTTTGATCTTTAAAAAAGTAATCAGCTTTTAGCGGTTAGCTGTTAGGAAGGCAATAAATATTAACTTGCAATTAGTTGCAATGCTAAAAGCTAAATGCTTATAGCTAACAGCTTTCTAAAAATGCCTACATCAAAAAATCTTTCACCGCAGCAATTATCTGCATTAACAGCGCTCGGTTTATCTATACCCATAGCCCTTGGCATTTTTATTTTTAAACCGGTTTGGTGGATCGCGTTATTGTCTTTCTTGGTAATATTTCTGGGTTCTTACGGTTTAATAGTTTATACACTGCAAACCTTCATCTACCGCAAGATAAAACTCATTTATAAATTCATTTACCAAACCAAGGCCAGTAAAAAAGAAGAATTTTATTACAAAAATATTCTGCCACAAAAAAGTATTGATGAAGTAAGGGACGATGTGGAAGCCTGGGCCGAACAGCGAAAAGAAGAGATAGAACTGCTGCAGCAAAATGAAGCCTACCGCAAAGACTTTTTACAAAACCTTAGCCATGAATTAAAGACACCCATTTTTGCAATACAGGGTTATGTTGATACGCTGTTAAACGGCGCATTGGAAAAGCCCGAAGTAAATATAAAATTTCTGCAAAGCACCTCCCGCAATATAGACAGGCTGGTTAACCTGGTTGATGACCTGGATTCCATATCAAAATTAGAAAGCGGCGAACAGCTTTTATTAAAAGACAGTTTTGTTATACAGGACCTGCTGAAAGAGGTTTATGAAACTTTATCTTTTAAGGCAGATGAAAAACAAATCAGGTGCATCATAAAAAAGGGTTGCGAATTACCCCTGACCGTTTTTGCAGATAAAGAAAAAATACGGCAGGTATTTATTAACCTGGTTGATAATGCCATTAAATACGGCAAACAATCCGGCACCATTGAAGCCAGTTTTTATAATGTTGACGGTGCTAAAGTGCTTATTGAAATAAGTGACGATGGCTCCGGTATTGCAGAGGAACACCTACCCAGGATTTTTGAACGCTTTTACCGCACCGACCTTGCCCGCAGCCGTAAAGTGGGCGGCAGCGGCCTTGGCCTGGCCATCTGCAAACATATTATTGAAGCCCACGGGCAAACCATTCATGTGCGTAGCAAAATTGATGTTGGGAGTACTTTTGGTTTTACTCTACAAAGTAAAAAGGATTAAAAATGATAAAGAAAATCTAAAGCAAAAGTTACTTTACTGTTGCATTAAAAAAGCAATCATCAGCTATTTAATCATTCCGATTTTTCTGGAAATTTTTGGGTTAAGCAAACGATTTTACTTCGGAAAAAGAAGCTGCCCCATCATTTATATCTTTATCATAAGTAGTATAATGACTCATTCGCATTGATTCTCCCGTTTGAAAATAAATATCCACTTCAATTGTAAATAATCCCCACGTCCATATTTGTAATGTACAATTTGGATTTGAAATTGATCTCTCAATTTTTTTTTCAGGATCATTGAAACTTGAATGTAATTTATAAACTACTTTATCTACAAAAGATAAATCACGCCCTTCAATGTAAATCCAGACTTTATACATTTTTCTCTTCTTCGGACTGTTGTAAAAAAATATTTGACGTTGATTTGAAAGAGGGTCAAATAGAGAATCTTTTATTATTATTTGTTTACTATTCATTGTTATTAGTACTTAAAGTAGTAACAGTTTGCATTATAAAGTTACAACTGGCTCCCTTTGCGGCAGACTCACCAAAATAATAACCTACTATAGAACCAACTAAACCACCCAAGGTAGCAACTACAGCTTGTAGAACTTTTATTAAATTATCAATCCTGGTTGCAGCTTCTGTATTATAAGCTATATGAAAAGCAAAGCCCAACGAAATTGCAAAAATTAAAACCAATATCAATGCTAAAAAATGTCGAAAATCGGTTATGATTTTAACTAGTAATTGAGTAAAGACAAACACTATATTTCCTGAATTTCTATTATTATCTTGATTTTTATATCTACCCCATGCAAAAATCTTGGCTAGCCAATCCAAAAATAAAATAATACAAAATATAGATAGAAAAAAAATAACTAGCCCGATAAAATTAACTTGAAAAAATCTGATGAAATTTTCCATAAAAATCTTTTTTATGTAAAATACAAGTTTAGTTTACTTTATCAAAGATAATTACTTGATTTTTATCAAAATGAACATAGCTCTTACTTTCTCTAGAAGTGATACTTTTCGTAACTGGCATTTAAACCAGATAGCGAAAAGTGCTGGTGAGATAATTGGCTAGTGTGTTGCTGGGGAATACCTGCGGGGACAAAAATTAAATTATCTTTACTAAAACAATTTTCAATGTGTAATAAATTATTGCTGCTTTGCACAATCATCTCTTTTACTGCAGAAGCCCAAAATTTAAAATCGGGTGGTAAACTTAAACCCGAACAAGCCAATATGGACATCAGGCATTATACCGTAGCACTTGATGTTGATCCGGAACAAAAAATAATAAACGGGTACACTGAAATTGACCTGAACTTGCTGCAACCAACTACTGATTTATTGTTTGATCTGTGGCACGGTCTTACCATTAACCAGGTTTGGATAAATGGTAAAACAAACAATTATACCCATACAAATGATGACCTGGTAAAAATTCTATTGGCACAGCAATTACCGGCAGGAAAAGTGAAAGTAAAAATAGCTTATGGCGGTAAACCAGGCTTGGCTGCACGGCCACCATGGGAGGGCGGTTTTCAATGGGAGAAGGATGCAAAGGGTAATCCGTGGATAGCGATAACCTGCCAGGGCGAAGGAGCAAAAATTTATTTTCCCTGTAAAGATCATCCAGGCGATGAACCCAATGAAGGAGCAGATATGATCATCACTATACCAAAAGGATTGGTGGTAGCAGGGCCGGGATTGTTGCAAAAGGTTACCACCAAAAAAGACAAATCAACCTACCATTGGAAAACAAATTATACCATCAGCAACTATTGTATTGTTTTTAATATTGCCAAATACAAAGTGCTTAAAAGAATTTATACAACCGTAGATGGCAACAAAGTACCTATGGAGTATTATGTGCTGGAAGAAAACGAGGCTATGGGAGAAAAATTACTCGACCTGTTTGAACAATCGTGCCGCATACAGGAAAAATATTTTGGTGAATATCCCTGGGCAAAGGAACGTATAGCAGCGTCGGAAACACCACACCTGGGTATGGAACATCAAACCAATATTGCTTATGGCAATAAATACAAGTTTACAAAAGTTGGCGGTAAAGATTTTGATTGGTTGCTGCATCACGAATTTGGGCACGAGTGGTGGGCCAACAAAGTAACTAACCGCGACTGGGCGCATATGTGGATACAGGAAGGTATCTGTGTTTTTGGAGATGCTATGGCAACACGTGAACTTGCCGGCGAAGATGCTTACCTGAAAAGAATGCAGGAAACAAACAGGAAAATACAAAATCGCCTGCCGGTTGTGCGGGGCGAAGAAGTAGATAGCGACAGTGCATACTATGGCGATATTTATGGCAAGGGTGCATTTTTTATGCACACGCTCAGGTATGTAATGGGTGATGAACTTTTCTTCCCAACTTTAAAAAAATTCGCCACCGACCCAAAATACACCTACGATAATACTGTTGTTACGGCAGATGTTGAACAGCATTTCAGCAGTGCTTATGGTAAAAGTCTGCAACCTTTGTTTCAGCTTTATTTATACACTACCAATAAACTGGAAATACATGTAAAGCAAACCGAAGAAAATAAATATGTTGTAAAATTGCTGAACCTGGATATGCCCTTACCCATTAATATACTTACTGATGCAGGTATGCAACGGCTGGTTGTTGATAAAAAAGGAATAACCATAAAAAGCAAAACAGCCCTGCAGATTGATCCTGATGTTTTTTATTTTAAGAAAGTGATACTGGAATAATTTGTTTCTTTAGTATTCAGCATTAAAAAGTAAAATGCCTTTTATCTCAATGGAAGAACATTTGCCCGGTGTTGAAGTACCGTCGGGATACTGCATCCCCGCTGCGTGAACTAAATCAAATACTTTTGTTGCTCAATCAGGAAGATGGTACAGCCAGTTTTTAAAGAAGACGTTGGTAGCCTCCGGGAATTTATCGTAAAAAAAAATGGGGTTTATAAAACTTTTGTAACTGTAGTATTATGTGGCTGAAAAGTGTACCAGCAAAGAACAAGCAGCAGGCTCGCAAACTTGCCATCCAGTAAAGATTTGGTTTTATTTATGCCCAGATTAAGTGTGTTGAAGCTACAGGTAAGCAGGTTTTGTATGATGAGGCCATGCAAACAAACCTGCTTACCTGTAGCTTCAACACACTTAATCTGGGCATAAATAAAACCAAATCTT
>JBKJLT010000094.1:0-9581 GCA_046596765.1 Ferruginibacter sp.
CCCAGTATAATAAATGCAAAAATGTATTTGTAATAATGCGGCTTTACTTTTTTTGCAAAAGCAAGTGCGATAAAAAAACTAATTGCTATAATAGCCGATCCAAGTAATACTATGAAGCTGTGCAGTTTCATATAGTATAAATTTTTGACAATAGTACCTTTTTTTAGCAGAATAATCCGTATAAAAAAATTGTTTTTTTTCTGCTTTTAGCACCTGTCAGGATATTTGCATGGGATAACAACCCACACAAAAAGAAGATTATAAATCTTTTAGGGAGTTACTCGCTATGTTTTTGATTCTAACCAATTTATATTATTAAAATTTTCAACCTTAAAATGTTTATTTTACTGCCATGCATTGCGTAAAAACCCCATCCACTACAAAGGGTATTTACACGCTTTATTTCTTTTGAATATAATTAGAACTTGCATTTAACGTTATATAGGTCGTAAAGGACAATCCGATATTACCCAAAAACCTGTTATATGATGACGAACGAAAGTATGAATGAACCTATAAAACTAATAATTGCCGACGACCATGTTTTATACCGTGCAGGGGTTAAAACAGCGCTGAGCGCTAAAAAAGATGTGAAAGTGGTAGCCGAAGCAGATAACGGAATGCATTTGCTTAACATGCTGAAAATTATACCGGTAGATGTAATACTACTGGATATTCAAATGCCGGTTATGGATGGTATTGCTGCGTTGCCGGAGATTAAAAAACTTTATCCGCATGTGCGTATAATTATGCTTACCATGATGGATGACCACAGTATGATTACCAAACTGATGGAAATAGGGGCGAACAGCTACCTTACCAAAACCAGCGACAGCGAAATTATTTACGAGGCCATAAAAACCTGTTTTGAACAGGAATATTATTTTAACTCCCTAACGAATAAGGCTTTACTCACAAACCTGAAGCAGCGTAACGATATTTCGCCGCAGCGTATGATACAGCAGGAAGCTCACCTGAATGATAAAGAAATGCTGATACTGAAACTCATGTGCGAAGAGAAGAGTACTAAGGAAATTGCTGATATTGTTGATCTTAGTCCACGCACAGTGGAAGCTATACGTGATAAACTGAAAGTTAAAACCGGTGCTAAAAGCACAGCGGGATTAATTATGTATGCTGTAAAGCACAATATCCTCAACGAACAAATCTGACTAAAATAAGTTTTACAGGTGCTCTGCTATTTAATGAAAATATACCCTCCGTTAATCCGGAGGGTATTTTTATTATATGCATGCCTAACTGTGCTGTTAGTATATTTGATGATGAACTATTTTTTATTCAATGGTAAAATTTGTAAACAAGATGATGTTGTACTGTCTGCAAGTAGCCGGGGTTTAAGGTTTGGCGATGGCATTTTTGAAACCATTAAAAGCATAAATGGGGGTTTGGAGTTATTAGATGAACACCTTGCCAGGCTCTGGAAAGGTATGCAGGTATTGCAGTTTAATATTCCAAAACATTTTACGCCCGATCGTTTGCAGAATGAGATTGAAGGGCTGTTGAAAAAAAATGAACACGTTAAAAAAGCGAGGGTGCGGTTAACTGTTTTCAGGGGCGATGGTGGTTTGTACGATGAAATTGATCACAGGCCCAATTACATTATTCAAACCTGGGCGCTTGCCAATGAAACCGGCACCTGGAACAGCAATGGATTGGTTCTGGGTATTTATGCTGATGTGAAAAAGAGTTTTGACGTACTTAGTAATCTTAAGCACAATAACTTTTTGCCGTATGTTATGGCAGCACTTTTTGCTAAAAAAGAAAAATGGAACGATGCTATTTTGTTAAATACAGATGGCAGACTTTGTGATACCACCATTGCCAATATTTTTTTAATTAAAGACGAAGTTATTTATACACCTGCTCTTACAGAAGCCTGCATTGCCGGTATTATGCGTAAACATATTATTAACAGCTTAACAGCCACCGGCTATAAATTGGTTGAAGCCCAGCTAAACATAGCTGACCTGGAGGATGCGGACGAAGTTTTTTTATCTAACTCTATTTACAATATGCGTTGGGTGGGCAGCATAGGAGATAAGGAATATACCTGTAGCCAGGCGCAAAAAATTTATGCTGCAGTATTTTCAACAAAAGTGTAATCGTGTTGTTATAATTTTTCACGTTTTGTGCTAGTTGGGCTGTCAGCCTGAGCCTGTCGAAGGCGGGTTTATTCTAACAAACCGGGTTCGACAGGCTCACCCTGACAATCTTTCTTTTTCAGTTTTGTGTTTGAGTAGCACGGATCGTTACTTTTAAATTTTTATTAAAACAATTTACCATTGCAAACGGTTAATATATTCTGGTTCAGGCGTGATTTACGTTTGACTGACAATGCAGGGCTTTATCAAGCACTAAAGAGCAATAGCCCCGTTTTGCCCATATTTATTTTTGATAAAAATATACTGGATAAACTGAGCGATAAAGAAGATAAACGGGTTGCATTTATTCATGCTGCTTTAAAAGAGATGCAGGTTGAATTAAAAAGCCTCGGCTCATCGCTGCAGGTTTTTTATTCAACACCTGACGAGGTTTTTAAAAAACTTACTTCATCTTATAAAATAGAAAATGTATTTACCAATCATGATTATGAACCTTATGCCAAAGAAAGGGATGCAGCCGTTGCATCCTTTCTTAAAACAAAGGGAGCATTGCTGCACAGTTATAAAGACCAGGTAATTTTTGAAAAAGATGAAGTGCTGAAAGATGATGGAAAACCCTACACCGTTTTTACGCCTTACAGCAGAAAGTGGAAAAGTGTTTTGAAACCATTTCATTTCAAACCATATCCAACAGAAAAATATTTTAATAATTTTTTGCAACAGCCTGCTAAAAATATTCCGGCATTATCAACTATGGGTTTTGCAGATGTGGCAGAAAATTTTCCGGCTAAAACATTAAAAAAAGAATTGCTTATAAAATACCAGGAGCAGCGCAATTTTCCGGCTATTGCCGGTACATCTAAACTTGGCGTTCACTTGCGGTTTGGCACCATCAGTATACGTAAGCTTGCACAACATTGCAGTGGCTTAAGCGAAACATTTTTGAATGAATTGATTTGGCGTGATTTTTACCAGATGATACTCTGGCATTTTCCGCATGTGGGCCATAGTAAAGCTTTTAAACCAGCTTACGATTTTGTTGAATGGAGAAATGATGCAGGGGAGTTTGATAAATGGTGCAAAGGATTAACCGGTTATCCTATTGTAGATGCCGGCATGAGGGAACTCAATGAAACCGGTTTTATGCATAACCGGGTGCGTATGATTGTTGCTTCTTTTTTAACCAAACATTTGCTGCTCGATTGGCGGCTGGGCGAAGCATATTTTGCAGAAAAACTGCTTGATTTTGATCTTGCTGCAAACAATGGAGGCTGGCAATGGGCAGCAGGCAGTGGCTGTGATGCTGCTCCGTATTTCCGGATATTTAACCCGTATCTGCAAACAAAAAAGTTTGATCCGCAACTGGCCTACATTAATAAATGGGTGCAGGAATTGAATGAATTAAATTATCCTCAACCCATAGTTGATCATGAATTTGCCCGCAAGCGTTGCCTGGAAGTGTATAAAGCCGCACTTAAAAAAGATGATTTTTAAATGGCAGGTTCCACAAAAATATTATCACCCCCTTTTTGATGCCCTCCATTAAGATTTTGATAAACATCCAGCAGTTTTTGTATGGCATTTTTCCCTTCTTCTCCTAAATTAATAGAGTAATTGTTTACATAAAGTTCAATATGTTTCCGCATTACATCTTCACTCATTTCCTGGGAGTGCATACGTATGAAATCATTCAACTTAGGATAATTGGAGTATGCATATTCTATACTTGTTTTTATAAGCCGGTCAACTTTTTGTTGTATTTCTGTAGAAATGTTTCTACTGGCAACAATACCTCCAAGCGGAATAGGGTTGTTGGTTTCTTTCTCCCAAAAATCGCCCAGGTCTATAATTTTTCGCAGTCCTTTTTCTGCATAAGTAAAACGGTTTTCATGAATAATCACACCAAGTCCCTTATCGGCCAATACAAAATTTTCAATTTCATCATACCTTAAAAAAACTTTGTTTTTTGCATTTGGGTAAGCCAGCAAAAAAAGTAAATGTGCTGTTGTATTTTCTCCCGGTATGGCAATTGCATTTCCTTCAACATTCAATATTCCCCGTCCTACCTGGTCATCCGGGCGGGCTTGTTCCTTGTTCGATATTAAAAGTGGCCCAACACCTTTTCCCAATGCGCTGCCACTATTTAAAATAATATAGTAATCCAATACTAAAGGCAATACGCCATAGCTTATTTTGGTAATATCCAGCTTGGCTTCTAATGCCCATTGGTTCAGGGCTTGCACATCTTCCAGTACCACATTAAATTCCAGGCCTTCGGTATCAATTTTATTATTTACCAGTGCATCAAATATAAAAGTATCGTTGGGGCAGGGGGAAAAGCCTAAGGTTAGTTGCATTGGTTAATCCGTTAATTGGTTAATCCCTGCCCGAATGAATCGTTCAGGCGGGCGTTAATTAGTTTTGCAAGTTCATTATTCAAATTTTCAATGGCATCTTTCATCTTCCACTTTGTTTTATCTCTTTCGCCAACATAGTTACTGATTGATCTTACCTGTAGAAAAGATTTTTTTTCCTGTAAACAAACATAGTGCAAGGCGGCACCTTCCATACTTTCTATCGCTGCATTAAATGTGCTGGTGAACTGCTTTTTTTGCAATTCGCTGTCGCTTACTTTGTTTACAGTAATGGCTTTTACTTTTGGAAGATTGGATTTTGATAATGCTTCGTTTGAATTTACCAGCCAACCATCGGTAAAAGGAAATTCATCTTTGTTGGCAAATCCTGTATTAAAAATAGGGCTGTAAATTCCTTTTTCTTCAATACCCAAATCGGCAAAGTAATCCTGTTGTACCAATACCACTTTTCCTAAATCAATATCATCGGTAAAAGTGCCGGCAATGCCTGCTTGTATAATGCAATCATAGTCTACCTGCTGAATACGCTTTTGAAGGTGATACATGGTTGAAGGAACGCCCACACCGGTAATCAGCACATCAACTTTGTTATTTGAAGTTGTAAACGGTGCAATTTCGGGCGCCGTAGCAGCTATAAGTAATATTTGCATGTCACAAATTTCGTACATACACTTCACATTTCAGGATTTAGCAGTTACCTTTGCCGAAATTTTGAATATTTAATGGTTTACATCACCAGGATAGAACATTTTAACGCAGCTCATAAATTATTTAATCCGGCATGGAGCCGGGAGAAGAATGAGGAGGTATTTGGTAAATGCGCCAATGAAAACTGGCATGGACATAATTTTGAATTGTTTGTTACGCTAAAAGGCGACCCAGACCCCGATACCGGTTTTGTATATGATGTAAAAAAACTGAGTATTATTGTAAAAGAGCATGTGATTGATAAGCTGGATCATAAGAACCTGAATGTAGATGTTGATTTTATGAAAGGAAAACTTTGTTCCATCGAAAACCTGGTGATCGGTATCTGGAATGAACTGAAACCGCATCTGCCTGCAGGTGTGCAACTGCACTGCCTTAAATTATCTGAAACGCCCCGCATATTTGTTGAATACTTTGGCCCGTCTTTAGGAAATTAACAAAAAATGAAAAAAAATTCAACAAGCCGGGCAGGTAATTAATCTCGTTGTAAACCAAACAATGCCTAACTTTATTTGTAATTAGCTTTCGATAGTTGATGTGTTTAAACAGCAGACTTCTGTTTTAACCTTCAATTTTTTTGTACTGAACATTTGCTATGGTTTTTAAGAACAAATTTTAATCTTTATTTGTTATTACAGATATTATGAATAATAAAGTAGCCGTTTATCGTAAAGAACATTTTAATGCAGCTCACCGTTTAAATAATCCCGGCTGGGACGAAGCCACCAATAAAAAAGTTTTTGGTAAATGCAACAACCCACATTTTCACGGGCACAATTACGAACTGGTGATTAAAGTTACCGGTGTGCCAGATCCCGAAACAGGGTATGTGATGGATTTAAAATTACTAAGTGATATTGTACAGGAAAATGTACTTGAAAGATTTGATCATAAAAATCTGAATGAAGATACTGCGGAGTTTAAAACTGTAAACCCTACTGCAGAAAATATCGCCATCGTAATTTATAATATTTTAAGAGATAAGATTAAGCCGGAAAATGATTTGCATATCCGCCTGTATGAAACAGAAAGAAATTTTGTGGAGTACCCGGTAAACTAAAATATGGAATGTGTTGTTAAACAGAAAACTATGATTGATGGCGTATAAAAAAATTGAGCAGTATGATGAAAAGACCACTGCCGGGCTTATGGAAAATTACAGGAACACCTTGAGTTTACTGGGAGAAGACCCGGCAAGGGAAGGATTGGAAAAAACTCCTGAACGGCTTGCCAAAGCCATGCAGTATTTAACGCAGGGTTATGATATGGATGCCAATGCGATATTAAACTCAGCAAAATTTCATGAAGATGTGAGTGAAATGATTATTGTAAAGGATATTGAGTTGTATAGTATGTGTGAACATCACATGTTGCCATTTTACGGAAAAGCGCACGTGGCTTATATTCCCAACGGATTTATAACCGGGCTTAGTAAGATTGCGAGGGTAGTAGATATTTACAGCCGCCGCCTGCAGGTGCAGGAAAGATTGACGCACCAGATTTTAAATTCAATAAAGGAAACCCTAAACCCGCTTGGCGTTGCTGTTGTAATTGAAGCATCGCATTTATGTATGATGATGAGAGGTGTGCAAAAACAAAATTCGGTTACCACCACATCGGCTTTTTGGGGAGAGTTTGAAAAGAATGAAACGAGAAGTGAATTTGTGAAGCTGATTTCTGCAAAACTTCATTAATCAAATAAAGAAAGTATATCAAAGTTTATTGAGCAGGTTGATGTAAGATTAAATTGTTCAGTATCTGTCTGTTTATATTTGTTATCTGTCAATTCGAAAATTTCCAATGTCTTTTTATCGCAATCTGCAATGATGTAATATTTAACGCCGTACATTTCGTAGAGGTTATATTTTGTATTTCTATCTCTAAGTCTGGTTGTGTGTGAGGAAATCTCTAAAATTAATTGTGGTGGGAATGTGAGAAAATCTTCCTTAAAATCTCCGCAAACAACCATACAGTCTGGCCTTACGACTGTATTATCATTAACAATCCAATCTAATTCGTAATAAACCTCGCAAGCGCAAATTAGTTTTTCCTGTTCTAAAATATTACCAAGCTGCCTGCTGAATTTTCCGGAAAAACCTTGATGACCTCTTTTTGGAGATGGACTCATTGCATAAGGATATCCATTGATTAATTCCCAGTTACCTTCCCAAAGTTTATAATCGTTGTAACTGTATTGCTCCGGCTCAAATATTTTGGTTGGCAAATTCATTATCTTAAATTTACTCAAATTTAAATTTTATTTTTGACAAAACCGATTGCTTATGGCACATGCTTATATCTTCCCCGGACAAGGATCTCAGTTCAGCGGAATGGGAAAAAATCTATACGACTCCAATGCCGCATCAAAAGAAATGTTTGAACAGGCTAATGAAATTCTTGGTTTCCGCATCTCTGATATCATGTTCAGCGGCAGTGAGGAAGACCTGAAACAAACTAATGTAACACAACCAGCCGTTTTTTTACATTCAGTAATTGCATTTAAAACTTTGCGTCCTTCGACAGGCTCAGGATTAATGCCAGATATGGTTGCCGGGCATTCATTAGGCGAGTTCTCTGCATTGGTTGCAAACAATGTATTGAGTTTTGAAAATGCGTTGATGTTGGTTTCTATACGAGCACAGGCTATGCAGCGTGCCTGCCAGGTTACGCCTTCAACCATGGCTGCTGTATTAAATTTGCCTGATGATAAAGTAGAAGAAATTTGTGCACAAGTGATGAGTGAAACCGGCGAAGTAGTTGTAGCCGCAAATTATAATTGCCCTGGCCAACTGGTTATAAGCGGCACCGTAAAGGGTATTGAAATTGCCTGCGAACGCATGAAGGCGGCCGGTGCAAAACGTGCATTGGTTTTAACGGTTGGTGGTGCCTTTCATTCGCCATTAATGTTGCCGGCAAAAGAAGAACTGGCAGCAGCCATTCAAGCAACCCATTTTAATGAACCCCATTGCCCGGTATATCAAAATGTGGTGGCCAAGGCAGTAACCGACCCTGCAGCCATAAAACATAATTTAATTGACCAGTTAACCGGTGCAGTGCGTTGGGCACAAAGTGTAGAAGCCATGATTGCAGATGGTGCCACGCATTTTACAGAAGCTGGTCCTGGAAAAGTTTTGCAGGGGTTGGTGCTGAAGATAAATAAAGAGATGGTGGCGGATGGTGTGAGTTAGGATTATTTGAATTGTGAAATTTTAAAGTTAAATTTGATTATAAAATAACAATGCTATGTACGGCGAAGCAAAAAAATTACACCTTATTGAAGCAATACTTAAAATAGAGAATGATGCTGTATTGGATGCAGTGGAAACAGTACTCAATAAAAATGATATGCATATTGTAAAACGCAAGAGTTTTAAAGAATTTGCAGGGATATGGACTGCTGCGGAGGCAGAAGAAATGAAAAAAAATATTGAAGATAGCTGTGAACAAATCAATCCTGATGACTGGAAATAAATTACTGTTAGATACCAATATTGTAATTGAACTATTTAAAGGTGATAGCGAAATTCTGGAATTTTTAGAAAAACAAGAAGCTGTTTACATATCTGTTACTGTTTTAGGAGAGTTATACCTAGGGGCTTACCGTTCTGAAAGTGTACAAAAGAAATTACAGGAAATTAATTTTTTTTTAATTAACTGTACTGTTTTACCAACTGATGCTGTTACAGCAGAAAGATACGCCCTGATAAAAACAGTACTACTTAACAAGGGCAAACCTATCCCGGAGAATGATATGGATAGCTGCAATTTCTATACAGTATGAGCTGCCACTTTATACAAACGACAGGCATTTTACAGCAGTAGACGGAATTAAATTACTATAGTTAGTTACCACACAGCTTTTTTTAAGTTGCCCACTCTTTCCTTACTAAGCCTTATCAAATAATTTCTCTTGCTTAACATGGAGCACTTTTACCATATTTAACACCTGCGAAATACCTGTATTTATTACCCACTCTTTCATTCCGCCTGATTTAAGTGGATTCAATATTTGCTTCCAATGCCAAAGGTTCCTAAGACAGAATGTACCTTACTGAGTTCTTTGCCGATTTTTTTTTACCAATACCATCCTCTGAATAAATATAAAAACAGGTATAAATACGTATTTTATTTAACATTAAGTTGCTTTACTTTTATATTTAGAAAAACACCCTGAGTTCCATTGGTTTTTAAAATACCTGCCTATGCCCGTACAGAAATATATAGAACGTATCCGCTACATAGATGCAAAGATCAGGACCAAATCTACAGGCTCTGCCAAACAGCTTGCTAAAAAATTAAACCTGTCCGAAAGGCAAACATTGGAGTTTTTAAAAGAGATGAAAGACCTGGGCTGCCCCATAAAATTCAGCCGCAA
>JBKJLT010000136.1:0-10462 GCA_046596765.1 Ferruginibacter sp.
GTTGTTTCAGATTCGGCATAAACTGCGGGCTGTAGTTTGGATAACAACTCTGTAAGATTTCCCATTTCTACATGGTCGCAGGCTCCTTTTACTGCCCCGCATTTAGTGTGCCCCAGCACTACTATAAGCTTTGACCCTGCTACTTTACAGGCAAACTCCATACTGCCCAGTATATCTGTATTTACAATATTTCCGGCAATTCTGATAGAAAAAACATCGCCTAGTCCCTGGTCGAAAATTAACTCAGAAGAAGTGCGGCTGTCTATACAGCTTAGTATGGTGGCAAATGGCCATTGCCCGTCTCGGGTGGCATTAACCTGGGCTAATAAATCTCTTTGTGCTTTTAAGTTTTTTACAAACCGGCCATTCCCTTCCTGTAAAATTTCCAACGCCATCCGGGGGGTTAAACTTGTCTGTGTTTCTTTTGTATGAACTCTCATTTTTAGATATGATTTTATGATTTTTATAAAAAATTGTTTTTTAAGCCGGCTCAATAAAATTTACCGTCTCAACCGTTATATTTCTTGTTTTTGCATTGCTTCTGAAATCACGGATGAGTTCCACAACATCGTATGCGATGGATTTAGAATTGGTGCAATCAATAATGACTTTTGAATTTTTCGGGATTTCTTCCAACTCTTTTATTACACTTGCCTTATTAAAAAAGGAAACTTCTTCGGCCAGTACAAGGTGATGCACTTCGAGGCCATCTTGGCTTGTAACTGTTTCTTTCATGTAGTGGGAATTGCGGAAACTGTGGCGCAGGGTGTAAAAAATACCAAAGAGAATACCGATGGTAATGCCTTTTAACAGGTCGGTTGCCAAAATACCAACTACGGTAGCTATAAAAGGAATAAACTGTTCCCAGCCTAATTTGTACATCTGTTTAAAAAGCATTGGCTTCGCTAATTTATAACCCACCATCAATAAAATAGCTGCTAAACTTGCAAGCGGAATCATATTCATCAGGCTGGCAATGGTTATTGCTGATATCAGTAAGAATACACCATGTAGAATAGCAGACAATTTTGATTTACCTCCAAAATTAATATTGGCAGAGCTACGAACAATAACCTGTGTAACGGGTAAACCTCCAATTAAACCTGATACGATATTTCCAATTCCCTGGGCTTTTAATTCTCTGTTAGTGGGCGTAATTCTTTTATCTGGATCCATTTTATCAGTTGCTTCTACACACAATAATGTTTCCAGGCTGGCAACAATGGCTAATACAATGGCTATTTTCCAAACTTCAAAATTTGTTATTGCCGTAAAATCTGGAAATGTGAACTGGTTGAAAAACTCGGTTAAATTCTTTGCAACCGGAAGTCTTACTACCTGATCATCGGCTAAGCTAAAATCCAGTGTTCCGGTTTTAAACAAATAATTCATTACAATACCAAGTATTACTACAACGATAGGGCCTTGTATCAACTGAAAAATTTTATGTTTTTTTGTTAATACCGTATCCCATAATATCAGTATAGCTAATGAGATTGATGCTATCAGTACAGCTCCTGGCGTAATAAAATCAAATGCCTTTGCTATTTCAGAAAAAGTTGTTTGCCCGTCTGCCTGAAGAAAAGATTCATCACCTTCAGTATCTTTATCCCAGCCTAAAGCGTGTGGAATTTGTTTTAAGATGATAAGCAGCCCTATGCCCGTAAGCATGCCTTTGATAACAGAGGAGGGAAAAAAGTATGCAATAAAACCTGCTTTTGCAAAACCGAGTGACAGTTGAATAATTCCTGCAATTACAACCGCCAGTAAAAATGCAGGCCAGGAACCCAGCGTAGCAATTGAGGTTAATACAATAACCGCCAGGCCGGCAGCAGGGCCACTAACGCCCAAAGATGAACCACTTGCTATACCAACAATAATGCCGCCTACAATACCGGCAATGATGCCGGAAAAAAGTGGTGCACCCGATGCCAATGCTATACCCAGGCATAATGGAACTGCTACAAAAAATACGACTATACTCGCCGGAAGATCACTTTTAAATTCTTTAAATAGGTTATTATTCTTCATGAGAACCTGTTTTGATTTAATTAAAAAAGAATAGCATTACCATCATAACTGACAATAAGATTGCCATAAAATAATAAGGAGGAGGCACCACGCAGCGCCATTAAGAATAAAAGAAAATAAAACTATAGTACGTTTGGTGGAGGAACAAGAAGTTCGCCATGAAATGCGATGTAGGTATCGGCATTTTCGGGTTTATGATATTGTGTAGATACTGAAAAGAAAAAATAAATTTTGTGTTTGTTGTGTATGTATTCTTCTGATAAAGAAGTATTGCCAGAAGCTTTTTCTTCAGTGCTGTTACCAAAAGGATTAGATGACTCTTCCTCGCTGCCCGTAAGTGGCGTGTTGGCTTTTTCCGTTTTTTGCTGTTTGGCAAGTTGTTGCTGGCTGGCATATACATAAGGGGCGCTTACAGTAAGCCACATTAATGCCAGTATCATAACAACGGCAGAAACTAACTGGAAAACACTAAATATTTTACGCCTTCTTTTCATAAAGAGCTGCAAGATACTAATTTGGATTTTTTAAACCTAACAATCAGTACAGAAACAGGTGCTAAAAATAAAAAATGACAATATATCAACAATAGTTTTGAAATATAAGTTTACTGCGTAGCCGCTCCACTATTAAGCCTTTGCCTTAAATTTATTTATAGCATTTCGTGTAAAATCACTTAAAACTAATTTGCCGCTAATAGCAGCCCTTTCTTTTAATAATTCATCCCAGTGTTCTGTTCCTCTCCAGAATATTTTTTTCATTTCGGCCATGGCGACAGGGTTGGAGTGTGCCAATGTGTTGGCTAAATTATAAACCCCTTCATCCATATTCTCAATACTATCATGCAATTCTGCAAAAAGTCCTTTACGTTTGGCCCAGTCGCTGCTACGCCAACTGGTTGCATCAATAGCCAATGCGCTGAATGCTGCTGTGCCAATTTTTCTTTCAACAGCGGGGCCAACAACAAAGGGACCGATACCAACTGCCAGTTCGCTTAATTTTACTTCGGCCTTGTTGGTTGCAACGGCATAATCAACTGCGGCAGCAATACCTACGCCACCCCCAACACATTTTCCCTGTATGCGGCCAATAATAAACTTGGGGCATTTACGCATGGCATTAATTACATTGGCAAAGCCGCTAAAAAACTTTAATCCTTCCAGCTCATTTTTAATATCCACCAGCTCATCAAAACTGGCGCCACTGCAAAATGTTTTTTCGCCGGTGCTTTTTAAAATGATCACTTTAGTTTCATCATGCGTTCCGGCAAAATGTATTTCACGGGCAAGTTCCTCTAATATTTTTCCTGGCAGCGAGTTGCTTTGCGGATGAAAAAATTCGATAGTATTGATGCCATGTTCGATATGGCTTTTTACGTATGCTTCTGTACTCATAAAGTTTTGTTTTGAGATTAAATATAAAAATATTACTGCGCTTTTTTAGCAACCATCGTTAAAATTGTTGCCACTCCGGTTACTTCACACGTTTCATCAATCATTTCCACCAGCCATTTTACAATACCTTTATCAATATCATCGCCACGCTTAAAATCTTCAGGCTTTTCAACAATACGTTTATCGTTCAGTAATTTTTGTTTGCATGTAAAGCGGATATGTATTTCGCTACCGGGATAAACCGGTTTTGTAAAGCGCAATTCATCAATACCATAATTTAACAACACCGGATTTTTTTCGTAACTGTCAACAAACAATCCGGCAGCAATACTCATGATAAAATAGCCATGCGCTACCTGCTGTTCAAACATAGTGCCTTCAAAATCGGTGGTTTTGATATGTGCGTAAAAATGATCGCCACTCAGGTCGGCAAATTTATCAATGTCTTCGGATGTGATGGTTCTTTTTTCGGTAATGATCTGTTCCCCAACTTCCAGTTCTTCAAAATATTTTGTAAAAGGATGTTTGCCCGGATCTTTTCCTTGTGCGTATTGCTGATAAATATTGGTGATGGCAGTGATGGTTGTTGGCGAACCCTGAATGGCTGTGCGCTGCAGGTAATGTTTTACACCACGCAGTCCGCCCATCTCTTCGCCGCCACCTGCACGGCCTGGGCCACCATGCACCAGCAAAGGCAAGGGCGAACCATGACCGGTACTTTCTTTAGCACACTCATTATTCAACACCAATATTCTTCCATGATGTGATGCTGCACCAACAACGTACTGTTGTGCAATTTTATAGTCGGCTGTTACAATTGTTGATACAAGACTTCCTTTACCAAGTTTGCTTAATGCAATAGCATCTTCGGTTTTTTTGTAAGGCATTATCGTACTTACCGGCCCAAATGCTTCTACTTCATGCGCTTCATTTGCGGTAAAAGGGTTTTCGTTCATCAGCAAAACAGGGCTCATGAATGCGCCTTTGTTTGCATCTGCATCAATTACTTCCACACTATCTAAACTGCCATAAACTATTTGAGAAGATGCCAGCAGTTTTTGAACCTGTTCTTTTACTTCGTTGCGTTGTGTTTGTCCCGCTAGAGAACCCATTCTTACTGCTGCATTCAAAGGGTTACCAATGGTGGTTTGCGAAAGTGATTGTGCAATCTCTTTCCAGATATCTTCCATTTTATTTTCGGGTACAAAAATGCGGCGAATACCGGTGCAACGTTGACCCGCTTTTAAGGTCATTTCTTTTCTTACTTCTTTTATAAAAATATTCCATTCAGGTTTATCAGGTGTTACATCTTCACCCAATACAATACAATTCAGCGAATCGGCTTCCATATTAAAAGGCACATTCTCTCTTAAAATATTGGGATTTGATTTTAGCATCAACCCAGTTGATGCAGAGCCGGTAAATGTTACCACATCCTGCGATGTTACATGATCAAGTATATCTCCGGCGCTGCCGCATATCAGTTGCAAGGCCCCTTCGGGTAAAATTTTTGATAAGATGATTTCTTGCACTACCGCTTCGGTTAAATAACTGGTAACTGTAGCCGGCTTAACTACACAAGGCATCCCGGCCAATAAATTAACCGCAATTTTTTCCAGCATACCCCATACCGGAAAATTAAACGCATTGATGTGTACAGCAATTCCTTCTTTAGGTACCAGGATATGCGTTCCCATAAAACTGTTGTTGGTACTCAGGTTGTGGCTATCACCATCAACCACAAAAGTTTCGTTAGATAATTTGCGGCGCAGCGATGCGTTGGCAAATAAATTACCGATACCTCCTTCAATATCCACCCAGCTATCTGCTTTGGTGGCTCCTGTTTTATAACTGATGTCATAGAATTTATCCAGATGATTTCTCAAATGCATGGCAAGTGCTTTCAGCATATTTCCACGCTCATGAAAAGTCATTTTGCGTAGTGCAGGGTTGCCAACTGTTCTTCCATATTCCAGCATCTGTTTAAAATCAAGCCCTTTTGTGGTTGCGGTTGCAATGGGTTCACCGGTTACAGCATTGTATAATTGTTGACCGTCGCCTTCGCCGGTTATCCAGTGGCCGGTTATATAGTTTTCGAGTTTGTTCATTTGCAAAAGCATTAAGAGAGAGATTCTATTATTTTAAGTTTCAATTCTTCCGAATAGTCTTCTTCACAGATTATTGAAGTAATAATTTCAAAAAGTAAATTTTTATCTATTTTGTTATCTGCAACACATACCGCAATATTTTCCATTTCAATAATAAATTTTGAGACTATGCTATCAAGGCCGTTCAATTCAAGAAAGAAAGCCCCTAAGGCAATTGACGACCTTTTATTACCATCTGTAAAAGCGTGATTTTTATTAATGGAAATACAAGATGAGTTATCTTATCTTCAAAATCGGGATAGTAATCATCATTTTGAATATGCTCCAATGGGCTCTCCAGGTTACCTAAGTCTTTAATACCACTCGCCCCGCCAGATATTTCAATAATTTTATCATGAGTTTTAATGGCATATTCAGTTGTAAAATATAAAAATGCCATTTTATCTATCTTTTAAGCGTATAAAAACGTCTTTGTTTTCTTCCAGCCTTTCCTCCAATGTTTTACTTTTCTCTCCTAGAAATTTTTGAAAATCTTCCGATTTCACTACGTCAATATATTCAGCAAGTTTTTCGTGTAGCGCATCTCTAAAAGCCATATCCCTGCTTGCCATTAACGTTCTTGCTTTTTCCCTTAGCGGCTCATAAACCTTTTCTGTTAAATTTTCAAACTCTTTAAATAAATTATTCGCTTCTGATAGTTTTATTTTTTGTTGATTTTTTTCAAATTCTTTCTTTAGATAGTCTGCAAAACCATTTTCATAACTAGAAATTAAATCCAAAACTTCTGAATACATTGTGGAGCGAACACTTTCTTTTTTACTTAAATTCAAAACCTGCTTATACTCCTTTGATTTTTCTTTGAAAATACTTACATAGATTCTATCTGTTAACTGACTATATTTAAATTTATTTGGCTCTATATAATTATCTAACGCATTTGTATATTCCTGGCGGTAATTATATTCTCTGATTGCGCTTGGCAAAAACTCTTCTTCCCGCTGATTAATGTACTTTGTAGCACCTCCTATTTTTTTATTTAATACGTCTATGACAATATTTAACATAAAAGACCTTAATTCTTTCGCCTTCGGACTTTCAGTGAGCAACATCCCAAGGTTTAAAAAGGCCTTAAATGTAAACACTCCTACAGATGGGGCTTTTTCATTAACTAATTGTTTTTCATCGTTTTCATCCATGTCACCGACATTAATGTCGGCGACATGGATGTTTTTAAATTGTCTTAATCTATAACCCATCAAAATTTCATACCCATTTTGTGTTAATTCATCTGAATACTGATTTAAATATCGGTCAATAGTTCTCTCTTCAACAGCGAAATAATTCATAACCATATTTCTAGTAAATCTGAATTTCCCTTCAAACATTACTCCAATAAAGCCAAGGCTTTCATACATCTCTTTTACAGCAAAATTGTTGTTTAAAACATTGCCTCTTTCTATTTGAGAAACTGTTAAATCTTTCATGTTGCAAATTTATTAAAATTACTCCACCCCAAACTGCCTCAAATGATGCCGCACATGTTTATAATGCAGCAGCACCCATTCTTCAAAATTCAATTCTCCAAAAACCGGGTGCAGCGTTGTTTTTGATCCGTCTTCTTTAAAATAATTTTCAAAGGCTGATATTGATTCTTCCAGTTTTTCTAACGCTTCCTCCATGCTTGCATATCTTAATGGTAAAGCCGCTTCGCCAATTACACTGGCGGGTGCTTTTGTATTTTCCCTGAAATCTTTATCGCTTAACAGGAATTCCCTGTATTTTGGCAAATGCTCAACAGGTGTTACCAAGTCAAACTTTACTTTTCCTGTAGATACCGCAAAGAATGCAGCTACATGCTCCACCATTTGCTGCCCGTTCATTAAACCCCAGGCACCCATTGCATCGGCTTTTAAACTTTTAAATAACGACAGGCAATCCTTAGTTATAAACTGTAATTTTTGTGCGTCCATGTTTTTATTTTGTATCACAAAGTAAAACAAAAAAGCACCCACAAAATGGATGCTCAATACTTTTTATACTTTATATACTGCTTAGGCTCTTTGATCAATTTCTTTACAAAGCCTTTCAAAAATATCATCAATGGTTCCTTCGCCTTTTACCATCACCACCTTATCAAATTTTTGGTAATAATCAGCAACAATGGCTGTTTTGCTACGGTATTCAACAATACGTGCCCTTATTACACTTTCGTTATTGTCATCGCTTCTGCCGCTTGTTTCGCCTCTTTTCAACAGGCGTTTCACCAGCTCTTCTTCACTAACATCCAATGCCAGCATAACCGCAATGGGCGCATTTTTTAACTCAAGCAGGTTATCAAGTGCTTCTGCCTGGGCAGAAGTTCTGGGGAAGCCGTCAAACAAAAACCCTTTGGCTTCCCGATTTTCGTCCAGTGCAGAGCTAATCATGCCTATCACCACTTCATCCGGAACCAGTTGGCCTTTGTCCATAAAATTCTGTGCTTCTTTGCCTAGTGGCGTTTCCCTGCAGATTTCGTTACGCAGCAAATCGCCTGTACTCAGGTGTTTTAAGCCATAGCGGGCTATCAATTTTTCACTTTGGGTGCCTTTACCACTTCCCGGAGGACCAAATAATATTAAATTAAACATAAGTTAGTTGTGGTTGTGAAGATAGCAAATATAAGAATCGTACTTTAAATTTTCATTAACAGTAGCCTGAATCTGTTTAAAATCTTTAAATTCCCGGCTTTCGTACGTTAAGAACTAATTTATCACGAATTTTGTTGTTCCGGTTGCGATCATTCATTTACATATCAATAATTGTTTCGTTAATTATTACCGGCTGTAGTAATTCACCGGTTAAACAAGCTAATACAACCAATATGGATTCAACTAAAAAAGAAAAACCGGTTTTCTCAAAAACTGATACTGCCAAAGTAGAGATAGGCAACGAAGAGTGGAAAAAAATCTTACCAAAAGAGGTTTACGAAATTGCCCGTGAAAAGGGAACCGAAAGGGCATTTACGGGGAAATATTGGGATCACAAAGAAGGCGGAACCTACTATTGTGCAGCCTGTGGAAACCCGTTGTTCAACAGCAATGGTAAATTTGAAAGCAGTTGCGGCTGGCCCAGTTTTTTTGAGCCCATCAGCAAGGGCAGCATTATTTATGCACCCGACAATGCTTATGGTATGAAACGCACCGAAGTTATGTGCGGCAAATGCAAAGCCCATTTAGGTCACGTTTTTGATGATGGCCCGCCACCAACCGGTCTGCGGTATTGTATCAATTCCATAATTCTTGATTTTGAGAAAGCAAAGGATGCCGAAAAAGATTTTAATACAAAAGCAGAGTAATCAAAAATAATTTTCTTACGCCGTTTATACATTTCATTTGTATTGACGGCGTTTTTTTTGCACCTTCATTGTTCAAACTTCAACAATGAATAAAAAATACGGTGTTCTTTTTTTCCTATTTCTGATTACAATCAACTTCAAAAGTTTCTCCCAAAAAATTTCGTTAGATCAGTTTAAAAACCTGAAACCCCGTAGCATTGGTCCCGCCGGTATGAGCGGCCGTGTAACCGCTATAGATGCATTATATACCAATCCTGATCTGATTTACATCGGTACCGCATCGGGCGGCGTTTGGAAAACCGAAAACAGCGGCAGCAACTGGACACCCGTTTTTGATGAGCAACCCACATTAAATATTGGTGCAGTTTCCATTCAGCAAAGCAACCCATCGGTTGTTTGGGTGGGCACCGGCGAAGGCAATCCCCGTAACTCCATCAACCTGGGCGAAGGCATTTATAAAACTATGGATGGCGGCAAAACCTGGAAAATGATGGGGCTTGAAAAAACAAAAGATATTCACCGCATCATCATCGACCCCACAAACCCCAACATTGTTTATGCAGCAGCTATCGGAAATCCTTATGCCGTGCATCCCGAACGGGGCGTTTACAAAACAACCGATGGCGGCGATACCTGGAACTTAATACTGCACACAAACGACAGCAGCGGCTGTGCCGATCTGGTGATAGACCCAACCAATCCTAATAAATTAATTGCCTCTATGTGGCAGCATCAGCGTACGCCCTGGAGTTTTTACAGCGGCGGAAAAGGAAGCGGACTTTATGTAACAGTTGATGGTGGCCGTAACTGGAAAAAACTCGGTAAGGATGATGGAATACCCGATGGTGAGTTGGGCAGAATTGGTTTAACCATTGCTTACAACGAACCTTCCCGTGTGTATGCATTGATTGAAGCAACCAAAAATGGTTTGTATAAATCGGATGATGGAGGCTTTAAATGGGAACTGGTTAACAGCGATAAAACCGAAGTTACCAACCGTGCTTTTTATTTTCAGGATATACGTGTGGACCCTAAAAATGAAAACCGCCTTTACAATATCAAGCAAACCATCACCATGAGTGAAGATGCCGGTAAAACTTTTAAAACAATAATTCCTTACAGCGGTATTCATCCTGATCATCATGCTTTCTGGATAAACCCCCTTGACCCAAATTTAATTATAGATGGTAACGATGGTGGCATCGGCATCAGCCGCGACCGTGGCCGCAACTGAATTTTAATGAGCGCATTCCGGTGTGGCAGTTTTATCATATTGCGGTTGATAATAAAATTCCCTACAACGTAATGGGCGGCATGCAGGATAATGGAACCTGGCATGGGCCGGCTTATCTGTGGCGCAACGGCGGTATCCGTAATTATTACTGGAATAATATTGGCGGTGGCGATGGTTTTGATGCATCGCCAGACCCGGATAATAATGACTGGATTTACACTATGAGCCAGGGCGGCGAGTTGGGCAAACAGAATACTGCAACTGGGGAACGTATGGGTTTGCAGCCGCCCATGCCCGATCTTAAAACAAGATTACGCTTTAACTGGAACGCTGCTTTTGCACAAGATCCCTTCGATTCAAAAAC